>JBBDNU010000056.1:0-34015 GCA_040877365.1 Planctomycetales bacterium | reverse complement strand
GCGGCGCTTTGGCCCATCGAGGTGCGGTTGACGCTCATGGCGCAGCGGCTGCGGAGCGGCAACAGGTCGTCGCGGACGACGCGGAGCGGGCAGCGCGGGTCGGGCGTCTCGTAGTTCAGCGTGCGGGGGAGCACGCCTTCCCGCAGCGCGAGCAGGCTCCCCGCCAGCTCGACCGCGCCCGAGCCCGCGTCGAAGTGGCCGAAGTAGCTCTTGAGGGCCGTCACCGGGATCGCCTCGGCCTGCGCGCCGAGCGCCCGATGATAGGCCCGGGACTCCACCAGGTCGTCGCGCTGGGTGCTTTTGCCGTGGGCGTTGATGTGCCCGATCTCGCGGGGGTCGATCCCCGCCTGCCGGACGGCGCTCTGGATGGCGCGGACGAGGCCGGTCCCGCCGGCGCCGTTCTCGTAGCCCCGCCCGTCGCAGCCGGCCCCGATGCCGAGGACTTCGGCGTAGATGTCGGCCCCGCGGCGGAGGGCGTGCTCGTAGTCCTCGACGATGAACACCGCGGCCCCTTCGCCGACGATCGTCCCGTCCCGTTCGAAGTCGAACGGCCGGCAGGCCCGCTCGGGGTCTTCGCGGCGGGAAAGGCCTTCGTACAGGCTGAGCTTGGTGATGTCGACCGGGTGCACGTTCGAGGCGCAGGCCCCGACGATCATGCAGTCGGCCGCGCCGCGCTCGATCGTGCGGATCGCCTCGGACAGGGCGAGGATGGCGGAGGAGTCGCGGCAGGTGATCGTATTGTTCGGCCCGCGGGCGTCGAACTCGATCGAGACGTGGCAGGCGGGCATGTTGGGGAGCTGCCGCAGCAGCCACAGCGGGGTGATCTGCCCCATCCCGTCTTCGCCCCAGCGGGCGAACTGAAAGTCGCGGCCCTGGCCGGCGCAGGAGCGGACCGCCTCGGCGAGTTCTTCCGGCGTGGTCGAGATCCGCCCCGCGCCGAAATCGACCCCCAGCCGCTCGGGATCGACGTCCCCCCGGCGGAGCCCGGCGTCCTGCATGGCGAGGCTGGCGGCGGCGACACCCAACTGGATGTCGCGGGACATGACCTTGATGTACTTTTTCTCGCTGATGAACTGCTCGGGGTCGAAGTCGCGGATCTCGGCGGCGAGCTTGCAGGGGAGGCCGCGGGCCGGAAAGGCGCGGAGGAAGTCGATCCCCGTCCGCCCGGCGGCGAGGCTGTTCCAGAACGCCTGCTTGCCGATCCCGATCGGCGAGACGACCCCCAGCCCGGTCACGACGGCGCGGACTCGTCCGGAGCCAGCCTTCATGGTTGTTCCCGTATCGATTGAAACCGCGGAGGGGGCGTTGCTTACGCAACATGCGCCGCCGCGGAAACTGCATCAACCGGAAAGGCGCCGGGAAGCACGTCGAACGCACGGGAACACCCCCGGCTGCCGATTCCCCAACCCGCAGCCCTGTCGTTCCCCGAACGCTCCTGAAATACAGCGTCTTCGGCAGCCTGACCCACTGTAATTACACCCCTGGTCGCCCGGATTGTCAAGCCGTGCCGTTTCTCGGGGTCGATTCGTTCAGAACGCGGAATCGGAACAAGCGTCGACCACCCCGCGTGTCGCCGGTGTCGGACAAGCTGCCTATAATGCCGCTGAGCAAGGACAAAGCGATCTGGCGGTCGAACAGGAGATGTCCCTTCCATGGCGGAATTCACGGCCGATTCCAGTCCGAAGGCCGCGCCGGGCGAACCATCGGCCGAGCTGCGGCCGGCGGGCCCGGACGACGTCGACCGCGGGTTGCTCGAGGTGCTGGACCAGGTTTCGGCAGCCGGCACTGCGGGGCTGGCCCGGGAGCGGTCGGCGGAGATCATCGCCGGCATGCAGGCCCGCCAGGTCGAGCAGCTCTGGGTCGCGGTGCGGGAGGGACGGGTGGTCGGCACGGCGACCCTCGTCGTCGAGCAGAAGTTGATCCACGGCGGGAGCCGGGCGGGACGAATCGAAGACGTCGTCGTCGATTCGCGGTCCCGCCGCCAGGGGATCGGCCGCGAGTTGATCGAGCGGCTGTCGGCGCTGGCGGCGGAGCTCGGCTGCTACAAGGTGGTTCTCGGCTGCGACCCGGCGACCGTCGGGTTCTACGAGAAGTGCGGCTTCCGGCGGCACGACGTGGGGATGCGGCGCGACTTGGTTTCCGTCGGGGCGGGGAGTCGAGCGAGGCGCGAGTGACAGTTGTTTCCAGTTTTCGGATCAGCCGGTGAGCCGCCTTGGGACGACCGAGCGAGGCTGATTCCCTCCGCGTCGCAGGATTCGAACATGGACTGGCAACCGCAACTTCACGCGCTGGGGCTGGTGGGGCTGGCCGCGCTGCTGGGGATGCTGGTCGGACTGGAGCGCGAGATCGCCCGGAAGCCGGCCGGCTTGCGGACTCACGCGTTCGTGGGGGGGGCGGCGTCGCTGCTGATGCTTCTCGGCCGGTTCGTGATCGACGCCTATCAGGCGCCCGAGACGAGCGGCACGATCCGCTCGGACCCGATCCGGGTGATCCAGGCGATCGTGATCGGCATCAGCTTCCTCGGGGCGGGGACGATCATCCGCGTGCGCGGGGAGCGGGTCGAGGGCCTGACGACGGCGGCGTCGGTGCTGTTCACCGCCGGCATCGGGATCGCGGTGGCGGTCGAGCAGTTCGTGCTCGCCGCGGGATGCACGCTGGGGGGCGTGCTCGTGCTGTGGCTGATCGCCAAGGTCGAGCAGCGGGTGGGATTATCGCACACGGCCGACTCGCCGGCGGACGCCGATCGCGCCGAACCCGCCCCGCAAGAGCCGACCACTCGCGACGGTCGGGCATCTTGAGTGCCGGGCGGATGCTGGCAGCATCCGGCTACGATCGATTCACAAGGTCGATTCGCCGCCGCAATTCGTCCAAGACCGCTTCATCCGTCGGATGGGCGCTCTCCGCGGGTGGCCCCGACGCCTGAACGGCGTCGCGGCCGCCGCGCGTCGATATAAGCCATCACCCGCGCGACCGGCGACCCACCGCCGCCTCGCGCCGGCCGCCGCCTGACCTGCGGCGGAACCGTAATTTCAGCGGACTGTTAGGCGGAGGAAACCATGGACGAGATCGAATCGAGGGTCCGGCGGATCTTCTCGGCACTCGGCGAGACCCTCGTCGTGAACTTCGCCGAGTACCGTCCTGAGCTTGCGGCCGGAGAGAAGTTCATCTTCTTGTTGCAAGAGATCCGAGGACGACCGACACAAGAGCAGCTTCACAATGCTGTATTCTCTGCGATCGCGAACGTCGCCAATCTGAAGGACAACTTGAAGAAATGGGCTAACAGACTGTTGAAAAAGGGGACTGGCTCCCGCAGATGCTCGAAAATGGCCTGTAAATCGCGGACTGCTGCGGGTGCCTGTACCCTTTTTCAACGCCCTGCTAAGCGCAACGGAAAGGATGAATCGGTCGTTGAACCCCACATTAAGTCCTCCTTTCATCTGCAGGTCGTTCTTGATCTCTGGAACGGAGACAAGCACGGATATCCATTGACGTTCTCTCACTCGGGTCGGGAACCTCGCCGGGTGCCACTGGCTTGCCAGTGTTTCTTGTCTGGCTCCTTGCTCTTCCCGTTCCGAAATCCGCTGGATGATGCCCTCGGTTCCGGTATGATGGACGGCTGGTCGAGACCTCGGGCTGTAGTAAGGTCACACGCTCGAAAACTCTCCATCGCCGGCGAAACAGGCTCAGCCGGGAGACTGGTGGCTGAAATGGCCCACGATAGAGAGTGCAAGGTTCCACGAAGCCCGAATCCCGACCGAAACCGCGCTCTCGACCCAAACGCACTGGCAAGCCAGTGGCACCCGGCGAAGCTTTCCGCCGCCGTCGCAGGGCACGGTCCGCGGTTGCCGGGGATAGGGAAAGAGCGACGTCTCCTTTGTTCCCTATCACCCGCTGAATTGCCGATGTTCCAATGGGTGCGACGCCGTCTGGTCTCGACGACCGCACCCGGCTCTTTATGTGCCCCGCTGTTCAAGATTCGGTGGACCGTCAAAAGAGCGCCGGATGAATCGTCGGCCTTCTTGGGACAACATCCCGACGGAGACAAGCATCGCTAAAGTTCGTATGACGGTCGGACGCGACACCCTTTGTTCACAGGCCGCACTTGCAGCAAGGACATTCTCGACGGTAGGAGGATCTACCGACTGGAAAACAGCGCGAACGACACGCAGGCGGTCCTCACTCGGCCGCTCGATGCCCTTCAGCAGACAGCGATACACGAATTCTACATCTGGAGCCATGATTCGTTCCACCATCCATAACCACACCCGCACGACTCCTGATACTCTTCTTCAGGAAACCTGGGGTACATGTGGCACACGGCCGCAGGCACGCGCCCGATGTGAACTGGTTCACGGCTAACATTCATGCTTCGAGGCATTCCGCCACGGTATGCCGGGCGGCCGGTGCGGTCAAGAAAAATCCGAAGTTCGAGAGCCGAATTCGGCGGCCGTCACAGGGCGAAAAGCGTCGAATTCGTGGAACCTCCGACCCGACTCCGCAGCGCCTTCTGGCGCATCTTATCTGGATCTTCCCTGCGGGCGGATTAGAATAGGCGGTCGCGGCCGCGCTTCGGGGTGGGATCGAAATGTCTGCCGGAGGGGGCGCGGCGGGGGCGAGGCGAATGGCGATGACCGGTCAGGGCGATGCAGGTGCTCCGCTGGGGCTCGACTCGGGTCCGTCGGCGGCTTCCGGCGGCGAGCACGCCGAGACGTTGATCGTCGATTCCGACACGCACCGCGTCCTGGGAAACGAGCCGTCGCGGACCGAGGCGATGGCGCGGCCGGCCGGGCCCCCTGCCCCGCCCGAGTTGCCGGCCGAGTTCGGCCGCTACCGCGTCGAGCGACTGTTGGGGCGGGGCGCGATGGGGGCGGTGTTTCTCGCGCGCGACACGCAGCTTGGCCGCGCGGTGGCGTTGAAGGTCCCGTCGTTCGGCGACGGGGCGCCGGCGGGGAGCGTCCAGCGGTTTCTCCGCGAGGCCCGCGCCGCGGCCACGCTGGCGCACCCCAACATCTGCCCGATCCACGACGTGGGGGAACAGGCGGGGATCCAGTTCATCTCGATGGGCTACGTCGAGGGCCGCCCGCTCTCCGATTACATCGCCTCGGGAAAGGAGCAGCCCGAGAAGTACGTGGCGGGGGTCGTCCGCAAGCTCGCGCTGGCGCTGCAGGAGGCGCACGACCGCGGGATCATCCACCGCGACCTGAAGCCGGCCAACATCATGATCGACCGCCGCAACGAGCCGATCGTGATGGACTTCGGCCTGGCCCGCGCGATCGACGACGACGCCGAGTCGCGGCTGACGCGCGAGGGGACTTTGGTAGGGACGCCGGCCTACATGGCGCCCGAGCAGCTCACCGGATCGCAGGGTCTCGGCCCCGCCGTGGACATCTACGCGCTGGGCGTCGTGCTGTACGAGTCGCTCGCGGGGCGGAAGCCGTTCGGCGGGAGCGTCGTGAGCGTGATCGGGCAGATCATCCATGTGGCCCCTCCCCGGCTCGAAGAACTGCGGCCCGGCGTGTCCCCCGCGCTCGCGGCGATTTGCCGCCGGGCGATGGAGAAGCAGCCCTCCGACCGCTACGCCTCGATGCGGGAGTTCGCCGAGGCGCTGACGGGGTTCCTGAAGGGAAGCCCGATGGCGGCGGTCGCCCCGCCGGTCTCCCCTGCCCCGCCCGCGCGGGGAGCGGCGACGAAGCCGCCGGCGGCGAGGCCCGCGCGGCGGAAGGCGGACTGGTGGGAGTCGGCGGGGCCGCTGCCGCCGGCGCCGCTCCCCGCGGGCCAATCGGGCTCGCGCCGCAGGAAGAAGAAGTCGGCGGCGGTTCCGCCGGCGGCCTGGATCGCCGGAGGGAGCGTGCTGGGGGCTTCGATCCTTGGGGCGGTGCTGTTCGCCGCGTTGGGAACCGGCCGCGACGGCGACGCGCCCGGCTCCGGCCCGGATGCGAAGACGCCCGACGCAACGGCGGGCGCTCCCACGGCTGCGGCCGTCGACCCGCAGCCGCCGGCCGCGAACCAGCCTCGTCCGCCGGGCGAGCCGACGATCCAGGAAAAATTCGCCGGCTATGACCTGAACAAGGACGGGCGGCTGGACAAGGGAGAGATTCCGTTGCACGTCATCCGCCGCGCCGACGGCGACGGCGACCTGCTGGTGACGCGGCCGGAACTGGTGCAGGCCGAACGCCGGCTGGGGCGGCAAGCGCTGCTCGCGCCGCCCAGTCCCGAAGAAGAAGCGGGCCTGCCGGGTCTGCGGCCCCCGCCGCGCGGCCCCGGCGGCCGCAATGTCGCGCCTGCGGGACCGCCTCGGCGTCCCGGCCCGCGAGCCGGCGGTCAGCCCTGAGAGATTGAACTTTCCCCGACCGCGATCGTCGCGCAGAAGCCATCGTGCGGACTGTGGTCCGCACTACGACGATCTGCAAGTAGCCAGCAGATGCGCGGAGGGCGGAGGCACTGGATTCCCGCCTTCGCGGGAATGACGGCGTCGCGACTCGCGAAATAGCGCGACATCAAACAGCGCCAGCGAGGGAGAATCGTCCGACCGGCCGACGATCTGTCGTGAAGAGGCCGCCAGAGCAGTTCTCCCTTGCTGGCGCTGCGGGCTGATCTCGCCCCACGTCCCGGCGCGCCGTGAGAATTCGCCGGCTCGTGCGTCCCCCCGCGAGGAAGACCGCATCTTGACAGTCGCACCGGAAGGCAGGACGATGGGGAGCGCCATGGTGCCGTCGATCGCCAATCCCGTCCAGCCGGGAACTCTTCCGCTCCCGCGCGCGTCGAATGACGCGGAACCCGTGCCCATCGACGATCAACAGTTGATCCAAGACTGCCTGTCCGGCGAGACCGAGGCCTTCGGGCGGCTCGTGGTGCGCTATCAGGACCGGCTGTACAACACGCTGCTGGGCGTCCTCTGCTCCCCCGAGGACGCCCGCGACGTGGCGCAGGACGCGTTCGTGCAGGCGTTTCACAAGCTCGGCACGTTCCGGGGGCGCTCGGCGTTCTACTCGTGGCTGTTCCGGATCGCGATGAACGCGGCGATCAGCCGCAAACGAAAGGACCGCCGCGCGCCTTCCTCGATCGACGCGGCCCGCGAGGCGGCGGGGTTCGAACCGGCGGACGGCCATCCCGCAGCCAGCCCCTCGTACGCGCTGGAGGTGAGGGAACGGCAGACGGTCGTCCGCGCGGCGCTGGCCGAATTGTCCGAGGAGTTCCGCACGGTCTTGATCCTGAAGGAGATGGAAGGCTTGAAGTACGAGGAGATCGCGGAGATCGTCGGCTGCCCGATCGGCACCGTCCGCAGCCGCATTCACCGCGGCCGCAACGAACTCCGCGAGAAGCTGCGAGCGCTGCTGGAAGAAATCTGAATTGGTTCACACGCACGAACGGGCCGCATGAAGAGCGCGGAGACGAATCACAGCCTGCTGTCGGCCTGGTTCGACGGCGAGGCGAGCGCGGAGGAGGCGGCGGCCGCGGAGCGGCTTCTGGCCGAATCTCCCGCTGCGCGCCGCGAGGTGGCGGATTACGCCCGGCTCTCCGCGTGGCTGCGGGAGTTGCCGGCGTCGTCGCCGCCGGCGGTGCTTCCGCGAGACCTGCTCTGCCGCGCTCCCGCCGGCAATGGCCAGGCGGATCGGCCATCGGTCCTGCCGATGTCGGATGGTCGGACGGATCGGCGATCCGTCCTGCCGAAATTGCGCGGCCGGGCGTCGGCGTGGGTCGCGCTGGTCGTCTCGGCGGCGGTGCTATTGTTGTGCGTGGGACTGTTGCGCAAGCACGGCGAGCGCGAGCCCGCGCAGCAATTCGCCGATGCGGACGACAGCCACGGGTCGGGCTTGCCACTCGCGTCGAGCGATCCGGGCCGCGACGGTGTAGTCGCCGAGATGGCCCTCGCCAGAGCAGCCGAGGAACCGCCGGCCGCCGCGCCGCGGCGGGCCCTGGACGGCGATCCGCCGGGCGCGGCAATCGCCGGGAACGACCTCGAGGCGGAATCCGGTCGAATCGTGCGGCGGCAGCTCGACGCACTGCAGTTCCGCGAAGGTCCGCCGGAAGCCGGCGATCTGCTGCGGTTCGTCGAGCGGAATGCCGACGAAGTTTCGGTCATCGAAGTGACGGTCGTGGACGTGCAGCAGGGGGCGCGGGCGATCGAACTCCTGCTGGCCCGGAACGCGATCCCGCCCGCGGACGGCGAGAAGCATGCCGCGGCGCTCCGCCGCGGAACGGGTGCGGCCGGCGATCCGCCGTCGAGATTGGGAAGCTCGAAGTCGCCGGAGACGGAGCGGGGTTTGACGGCGGTGTACGTCGAAGCGACCGAGCCGCAATTCGCGGCGGCGCTCGCCCAGATCGCGCGGGAGCCGTTCGTCGTCGCCCTGCACGCCGAAGCGCCCGATGCGAAGTCGCGGCCCGGCGGCCGCGGCGGCAACGAGTTGGACACGGCGCGATTCAACCGCCGGTTGGCCCCGCTCGGGACGGACGAGCCGGCCGAATCATCGCTCGCCGACCGGCTCGCGGCCCCGGCCGCCGACCCGCGCCGTCCCGCGACGGGGCCGGCCCCGCGCGTTCGCGCGCTTCCCGCCGCGGCGGGCGCGGCCGACGCGACGATCGCCGGGACGGGCGCGGCCAATCCGCGCGGCGACGAATCGCGCGGAGCGAAAGACGGTTCCTGGCAGATGCGTCTGCAACTGCCGGAGTCCGCCGCGCGGAAACTCGCAGCGGAGGAGCGGTCCGCCGCGCAGGCCCCGGCGAGATCGAAGCCGGACGAACCCGAGGGGGTGAGATCACTCGCGGACGAGGCACTGGCGCAGCAGGGCGCGGAACAACGTGCGGAGCAGCCGACGGTGCGCGTGCTGTTCCTGCTCCGACCGGGCAGCGCGAGTCGATCCGGAGCGAAGTAGGTCCGGCCGGCCCGTCGGACCTCGGCTTGTCGATACGGCGTCCTGACTCACACGACGGCCGAGGCCGCAGAAGCCGGCGTGCGGAGCGTGTTCTCACGGCAGCCTCGTTCGGTGCGGACACCGCTTGCCCGCGCGCATCGGTCCAGTCCGGCGGACTGGACCTACTCGCGACCCGCGGCGAGTCCCCCGAGCTCCGGCAGCCACGAGCAGTAGTACATGGCCCGCGGGACGGTGAGCTCCATCAGCGCCTGCCACTGCGCCGCGGGGCGCTGCGCTTCGGCGGAGCCGGTGAGGAGCTCGATCAGCGCGGGGGGGAACTCGTAGCGCACGATGCGGGCCTCGTCGAGCGCGAGTTCCTTCTTGAGGTGTTCGATCGCGTCCTCGTCGTAGCCGATCTCGTCGATCAGCTTGCCGTCGAGCGCCTGCTGGGCCGTGTAGACCTGGCCGGTGGCGAGCTGTTCGACCTGCGCGCGATCGAGTGCCGCGCGGTTGTCGACGATCACCGCGACGAACCGCTGGAAGGCGTCGTCCATGATGGTCGTCCACACCTGCCGCTCCTTGTCCGACAGGTCGCGGAAGGGGCTGAGCGCGTCCTTCAGCTCGCCGGTCTTGAGCGGCTCCGACTTCACGCCCATCTTCTCGGCAAGACCGGTCAGGTCGTAATGGGGAATGATCACGCCGATCGAACCGGTCCACGTCGTCGGCTCGGCGAAGATCCGCCCCTCCGGCCCCGCGCCCATGGCGACGTAATAGCCGCCGGAGGCCGCCATCCGCTTCATGATCACGGCGACCTTCTTCTTCCGGCGGAGGCGCTGGAGCTCGTGGTAGATCATGTGGCTGTCGGCGACGAGCCCGCCGGGACTGTCGACGGCGACCAAGACCCCTTTCACGCGATCGTCCTCGCGGGCCTTGTCGATGGCCTTGATGATCCGCCCCGTGAAGGGGGGCATGATCGTGCCGTTGATCTCGATCAGCGCGATCTTATCGCTCGTGGTCTTGTCGCCGGAATGATATTTCTCGTTCGGCCCGTCTCCCACGCCGTAATACTCGCCGACGCCGACGAACAGCCCGATGTTGAACAGGACCGAGATCACCAGCGCGACGAACAGGGCGCGAATGAGCCAGGTGCGGCTGCCCGGCTGCTGGATGACGATCGTCCGCGGCGCGTCGTCGGGCGCGGGAGGGGCGGCGGGCGGAACGGACTTGTCGGCCATCAGAGGTTTCCGTCGGATTGTTCGGGCGCGGCAAACTGGGCGAAGTTTGACGGTCCTGCGGGTTGTCCCGGACTGGTCGCCGCGATTCCCCCGCGCGACCCGCATGAACATCAAACGCGGTTCGGCGGCGCGACGATAACAAGACCTGCACCGGCCGCGCCGGTCGTGCCGATTATCGTCCGCCAGACACCGATACGCAACGTTCGCATGCCGGGGATGGACCTCCGGCAGCCACGAGGAGACGGATTTCCATGACCACGCGATTCAGCCTGCGGGCGCGACGATTCCTGACGGTTTCCGCGAGCGGACTGCTCGTCGCCCAGCCGGCCTGGCTTTCCGCGCAGCCGTCGTCGTCGCCGGTGACCGATCCGCAGGCCGTCCTCCGCGACGCGGTCGAGCGCGAACTGAACGGGCTGCATGCCCTGGAGGGGACGGCCGCGACTCCCGGGGCTTCCCCGATTCGCCATGCCGCGTATGCGAATCAGCCGCCGGGGCACGGCGGCGCGGTTGCGGCCGGCACGCGGTTCGAAGATCCCGTCGTCCGGCAGACCGCGGGATTCCGCGAGACCTCCACGTCGACGATCGTGCTCGCCCAGGCGCAGCAGCCGGCCCCGCCGGCGAACAGCGAAGTGCTCCAGGAACTGGAGAAGCTGTATCGCCAGGACGGGCAGCAGATGCCCGCGTTCGATCCCAGCCAACTGCCGAACACGGTCCAAGGCCCGAAGACGGTGGGGCAGACGCCGCAGGTCCATGTCCGCCCGGCCCAGCCGGGAGAAACGGCGAAAGGGGGGATGGCCGGGTTTTTCCGGAAGCTCAATCCATTCGCCCGCTCCCGGCCGCGGACGGCGGCGCCTCCCGCGACGCGCCCGCAGGCGCGCCCGCTGGCGCGTCAGCTCCCGGCGCAGCCCGCACGACCGGCCGCGCGGTCCGTCGACGCGCCTCCCCGCGAACTCCCGGTCGATGTGCGAAACGCAGCGGTCGGGCGACCGGCGTCCTCACCGGCAGCACAGTCGCCGTCGCGGCCGACGCCCCGCCCGCTGGCTGCGCCGCACGCGGCGCCGGCCGCGGCCGCCGCGGCGGCGGTCGCGATCCGCCCGGCCGATGACCTCGCGGATCCGTTCACCGAAGTGTCGGAAACGGAAGCGGACCGGGAGGCGGATCCTTTCTCGGGAATCAAGTTGTCGGAGGCGCCCCCCCCGCCGGCGGAAGAACCGAGCCGGCCCGCGATCGCGCTGCACGAAGCGCCGGCGCAGTCCGCCGCCGATCCGCGGCTCAAGCGGATCACCGAACGAACCGGGACGGGCTTCAAGGGCTTCTGCCCCGTGGCCCTCCGCGACCGGCGGCAGCTCGTGGACGCCGGCTCCGAGTGCTTCACGGTGTTCGAGGGGCGGACCTATCACTTCGCGTCCGTCGAGGCCCAGGCGAAGTTCGAATCGAATCCGGGGCCGTATTTGCCGGTCTCCGGCGGCAAGGATCCCGTGCTGCTGCAGCAGGGGGGCGGGGAAGTGGAGGGAAGCCTCGACCACGCCGTGTGGTTCCACGATCGCCTGCACATGTTCAGTTCGGTGGAGACGCTGGCGGCGTTCGTCGAGACGATCGAGCTGGATGCGGAGTGAAAGGCAGAAGTCAGAAGTCAGTGGCGGGCGCTTTTCGCTGACCTTCGACCTTCGACCTTCAACCTTCGACCTCAGCCTCTACCGTCGCCGCACGATCGCCCGCAGCGCGATCAGCAGCTTCCGCCAGCGGGGGAGCGCGACGCGGGCGGAGAACACGTCGTAGTCGCGGCGCTCGATCTCGTCCAGCAGCCCGCCGTAGATGCGGAGCATCGCGGCGAGGATCGGCCGGCCCGCCGGCTCGAGCAGGTCGAACAGCCGCTGCGCCCGGACATAGTACGACCGCGCCCGCGCGACCTCGAACCGCATCAGCTCGGCGAATTGCGAATTCATCTCGCCGGCGGCGAACTGCTCCGGGGTGCAGCCGAATCGAACGAGGTCTTCGCGCGGCAGATAGACGCGTCCGGCCGCGGCGTCTTCCCCCAGATCGCGGAGGATGTTCGTGAGCTGAAACGCGAGGCCGCAGTCGATGGCCGCCTGCGTGGCGGCGGGATCGCGGAAGCCCCACACGTGGATGCAGCACAGCCCGACCGCCCCCGCCACGTGATAGCAGTACCGGGCGAGGTCGTCGAAGATCTCGAACCGCGCTCCATCGAGATCCATCCGCACGCCGTCCAGCACGGCGAACAGGTGCTCGTGCGGAATGCCGTGACGGCGGACCACGTCCACCAGAGCGGGCAACAGCGGATGAATCGGTCCGTCGTCCGCTGTCCGCTGTCCGTCGTCCGTCGTCCGTTGCGATCGGCCATCGACCATGGATGGCCGGCCGTCGAGGGCCGCGGCGAAGCTGGTCCGCCACTCTGCCAGTCTCTCGCGCCGCTGTTCGACCGGCAAGCGCGCGTCGTCGCCGATGTCGTCCGAGACCCGCATGAAGGCATACAGCGCGCACATGTCGCGGCGGCGGTCCGCCGGGAGCGTGAGGAACGAGTAATAGAAGTTGCCCGCGGTCCGCTTCGCGAGCGCGCGGCACCAGGCGAAGGAGGAGTCGATGGTCGATGGTCGATGGTTGATGGTCTCGCGACTCCACCGTCTCGACCATCGTGGACGGGCCGCGCGTCCCAACGCGCGGAGGGCCGACATGACGAACAGACCGGCGACGTCCCGCTTGGTCACGACCGGACGCCGATCCCATACCGCGTACCCGGTCCGCTCGATCCGCTCGAGGATCTTCAGGCCGCCGCGGGCGAACAGGTCGATGTCCACCTGCAGACGGCCGGGGAGGCGGTCGACGAGCGGCAAACCTTCGAACAGGAACTCCCGCGCCCGCGCGACCTCGAACCGCATCAGTTCGACGAAGGCCCCGTTCGTCTCCCGCCGGGCGAGCATCTCGTCCGTGTAGCCGAACCGCGCGCGGTCTTCGCGCGGCAGGTACACGCGGCCGATGTCGAAATCGCGGGCGACGTCCTGCCAGAAGTTCGCGAGTTGGAGGCCGGTGCAGATCGAGTCGGACCAGGCGGCGTTCGCCTCGTCGAACTCGCCGCAGACGTAAAGGACGAGCCGGCCGACCGGATCGGCGCTGCGGCGGCAATAGTCGCGGAGCTGCGGAAAGGTCTCGTGTTCGAGCACGCGCTGGTCCTGCTCGAAGGCCGAGATGAGGTCGTCGAACGGCCGGCGGGGGATCCCGCACGCGCGAACCGTTTCGGCCAGGGCCACGAACACCGGATGGGTCGCCTGCCCGGCGTAGCACGCGGCAAGCTCCTCCCGCCACCAGGCGAGGAGCCGCAGCGCGCGCTCTGTGTCGCCGACTTCGTCTCCGAGATCGTCGGCCCAGCGACAGAAGGCGTACACCGCCTCGAAGTGCCGGTGGAGCTTCCGCGGCAGCAGCCAGGAAATCACCGGAAAGTTTTCGTAGTGCGTGCGCGTGAGGTGCGTGCAGTAGGCCTGCGCCTCGGGAAGCGAGGGAACGGAGCGCTCCGCCGCTTCCGGTCCCCACAAGTCGAGATCGCGTAGAAACGGGCCGGCCATCACGCCGATGATAGTCGCCCCGCGCGCCGCCCGCCATGCGCTCCGTCACTTGCCGAAGATGGCGCAGTCGGAGGCGAGGAACAGCACTTCGCTCTTCAGCCGCCGCAGGATGCGGAACTTCGTCTTGTAGACCCAGCCGGCGGTGCGGTGCAGCCGGGCGGCGGCCTCGGCCGCCGGAAGCCGCTGCTCCCACACCAAGTCGAAGGCGGTCCAGTTCTCTGCGGTGAATTCGTCTCGGATGCGGGCGAGGGCGGTGGACAGGATCTGCTGGTTGAACTCGTCGACCCACACGGGGTCGACCTCGCCGTCGAGCGATTCGACGGCCGGCCGAGCGTCTCCTCCCTGCCCGCGGACGGCGCGCGGTTCGCGAGCGACATGCTTGGCGATCGCGTTCCGCGTGAGGATCCCCAGCCAGTTCCGGAACCTTCCGCGCTCCGGGTCGTACTCGAACGTGCGGATGGCTGAAGTCACCTTCGCCAGCACGTCCTGGACGATGTCCCGGGCGTCGGAATCCTGGATCCCGCGCCGCGCGCAATAGCCCAGGATCGCCGGAACGTACAACTCCACGAACAATATCCACGCCTCCGCGTCCCGCGGGTCGCGGATGCGCAGCAGCAGGCTCAGGTTCGTGGACGGCGGCGGTCCCGGCCCCACAGTCATTACGCTTCCTCGTGCCGATTCTTCCCGACGTTTCGACGATCCCGGCGAGAATTCCCCTTCTCGGCGGGGAAACATCCTAGCACGGGCGGCCGTCGCTTCGCCAATCGAATCGTTCGAGAAGGCTGGCCACTCTCGCGTTGGCCGTGGATCTCGTTAATATGAGGGGATGCGAACCGCGCCCAAGGCGCGAAAGGGACGGATCGTGGAGCGATCTTCCGTCGAATCTGCGGCCAGCCTCGGCCCGCCGCCCGCCGTGGCGGACGATGACGCCGTCCCGCGTGAAGCGCCCGCCCCGGCCGAGCCGGCGCGCGGAACGGCGCTGGCGGTGGAGGACGTCTCCCACATGGTGCGGGGGGCAGAGGACGACAGCACAGGCGAGGGGCTTCGCCGCCGCAACGATTTGTTCCGGGCGATCTTCGAGGCCTCGGCGATGGGCATCGTACTCGCCGATCCCGCGACGGGGCGGTTGCTGCGGTTCAACGACAAGTATCGCCGGATCACGGGATACACGACCGCCGAGTTGCGGGAGCTGACCTTCCCCGAGCTGACGCACCCGGACGACCGCGACGCGGACTGGGCCGATTACCAGCGGCTGGTGCGGGGCGAGATGCCCGAATACACGGTCGAAAAGCGCTACGTCCGCAAGGACGGGCGCGCGATCTGGGTCCGCGTCGATTGCATCATCGCCCGCGACGATCGGGGGCGCCCGGCCTACGACGTCGCGTTCGTCCGGGACATCACCGACTCGAAGGAAACTCTCCGCGAGCTCGAGGCGCTCAACGAGACGCTCGAGCAGCGCATCGTCGAGCGGACCGCCGTGGCGGAGCAGCGCGCCCGTCAGCTCCGCCGCCTCGCCGCCGAACTCACCCAGGCCGAGCAGCGCGAGCGCCGCCGCCTGGCCCAGATCCTCCACGATCACCTGCAGCAGCTGCTCGTCGCGGCGAAGCTCAACGTCGGCCTGATGCGGCGGCAGCGCAGCGAGGAGGCGCTGCAGCTCTCGTTGAACCAGCTCGACGCGCTGCTGACCGAATCGATCGGCACCGCGCGGACCCTCACCGCCGAGCTCAGTCCTCCCGTCCTGCACGACGCGGGACTGCTCCCGGCGCTGGAATGGCTGGCGCGGCACATGCAGGAGAAACACGGACTCCAAGTGGAGGTGGACGCCGGGCCGGGCACCGAACCGGAGGGCGAGGAGCTGCGGACGTTTCTATTTCAAGCGGCGCGGGAACTGTTGTTCAACGCGGTGAAGCATGCCGGGGTGGGCGAGGCCCGCGTGACCACGCGGCTCGCCGAGGACGACGAGCTGCTGCTCCTCGTCGAGGATGCCGGCCGCGGGTTCGATCCGGCCGCCGCCGATCACGAAGAGGCCGACGGCGGCTTCGGCCTGTTCCACGTCCGCGAGCGGACCGAGATGCAGGGGGGGCGGATGGAGATCGATTCGGCCCCCGGCGAAGGGACGCGCGTCGCCCTGTATCTGCCGCGGGCCGCCGCGACCGAGGCGGCTTCCGTGGCGGAGGCGGAGCGCGGCCCGCACGTCGCGCCGTCCCGCGGTTTCCGTCCCGCCGCCGGACCGGCGGGCGAGGACGGCCGGATCCGCGTGCTGCTCGTGGACGATCATCGGATCCTCCGCGACGGCCTGGCCCGCGTGATCGAGGACCAGCCGGACCTGCACCTGGTGGGCGAAGCGGCCGACGGACTGGAAGGGATCGCCCTCGCCCACGCCGCGCGGCCGCACGTGGTCGTCATGGACATCAGCATGCCCCGCCTGGACGGGCTGGAAGCGACGCGGCGGCTCACGGCCGAGCTGCCCGGGGCGAAGATCATCGGCCTGTCGATGCACGAGCACGAGGACATGGAAAGCGCGATGCGGGGGGCGGGCGCCGTGGGTTACGTGCTCAAGGGGAGCCCGTCGGAGATCCTGCTCGACGCGATCCGCCGGTGCGCAGCGGCCGCCTCGCCCAGTCCAATGGACGAAGCCCGATGATCGCATGGTAGGGTGGGCTGTGCCCACCAGCCGGGTCGATCCGGTTTCGGTCGCGGTGTGGTGGGCACAGCCCACCCTACTGGTCCGTCTATCGAGACATGGTGGGAGGACTTCGCGTGTCGATTCGCCCCCGGAGGGGGCGGGGAGTGTAGCCACGGGTTCCGCTCCGCCCGCATCGCGGGCTGCGCTCCACCCGTGGCTACACTCCGGCGCCCCTCCGGGGCGATCCAATGTATTCCACCGGATTACGATGGGCGGTCCACTACAATGGCCGCAGCCACTCCCGGCTCAGGGCGCATCTTTCAGCCAGCGGTCGAGCCATTCGTAGGCGACCTTGCGGGCGTCATCGGGGAAGTCGTGGCCGCAGTCGGGATAGTTCGCCGCGAGCTTCTCCTCGGCCTTCAGCAGCCGGTAGACGGGGCGGGCGGCGCGGATGCAGTCCTCGACGCCCGTCACGTCGAAGTTGTGATCGTGCAAGGGCGCGCTCGCCAGGAACGCCCGCGGCGCGAGCGCCGCGACGACCTCGGGGAAGTCGAACGGGACCTGCGCCGGATCGAGCCCGTACTCCGTGCGGATGCGGGGCATGTAGAGATCCTGCGCCCAGCCCGTGAGGTTCCCCTGGTAGTATTTCGGGAAATTATCGAACCCGCAGTTCGACACGACGCACCGGATCCGCTCGTCGAAGGCGGCCACGAACATCGCGTTGTGCCCGCCCAGTGAATGCCCCACCGCGCCGATCCGGTCGCCGTCCACTTCCGGCAGCGATTGCAGCAGATCGACGCCCCGCATGTGGTTCCAGATGCCGAGCATCGTCCCGCTGACGAAGCCGTTGGCGAGCGGGTCGTACTCGTATTCGCCCATCGCCACGTAATCCGGGGCGAGGGTGACGTAGCCCCGCTCGGCGAGGTGCACGGCGTAGTGCCGATCCGATTTGCCCCCCAAGCCGGCCGCGACCCCTTTTCCCAACCGGAACTCGGTGGGGTGCAGGCAGAGCACGGCCGGGAGCTTGCCGCTTCTCGCCCGCGGGATCAGCAGGTACGCGGGAACGCGGTTCCCTTCATGGGCCGCGTAGGTGAGCTTCTTCCGAACGTACTTCGGGAACTCGGTCTCCTCGACGACCTCCACCGCGAGCGGGACCTTGCGGTCCGCGGCGGGAAGCGGTCCCATCACTTTCCGCATGTTCGCGAGGATGTGCTTCCGGCGAAGCTGCCACTGCTCGGCCGACTCGACCGGTTTCTCACCGCCGTCGCCGTCGCGGAGCACGAGCAGGTTCGCCTTGTCGGGATAAACGGGCGCGTCGTCGGCCAACGCCGCAACGCCGCACGACAGCCCTGCGAGCACAAGAGGAAGGACCATTCGGCGCACGTGCGGCTCCGATCGTTCGAGGGAATCGGCCACGGAACGGTGGCCGCCGATTCGCCCGGCATCATCGCCCGGACTGCGTCGGATGTCCAGCCGAGAGTTCCCAGACGTGGGCCTTCAGCTGGTCCTCGTCGACAAGTCCTTGACTGTACCTCCACCACAGGAACTCGTCTTCGTAACGGTAGAGCGCGTGCGGGTGCGCTCCGTGAGGCCAGCGGTCGATCAACCGCGCGGCGATCGGTCCGCTGCCCGAGTCGATCCGCCCGGATTCCAGTTGCAGCATCAATCGCTGCGAGTCCGTCGGCAGGGGCAGCGTCTGCTCGACGTCTTCGGACAGCGGCGCCCCGGTGATCAGCAGCACCCTTCCCGCGCGGGACCACTCGGCGATCCGCTCCACGTCTTGCGCATCGACCGTTTCGCACGCCGGCGCGTCGCTCGATTCATCGAGAGCGGCCAGCGTCACATTGCCCATCAGCTCGGTCGCCGCGCCGTCTCCCGCCAGAAAGAGAACCCGGTCGCCCGCCTTCAGCCGTGCGAGGCACTCGGCCTGCGCCCCGTGCCAGCATCGCTCTTGCTCGACCAGGCGAAATCCAACCTCGGCGGCGTACACCGAAAACAAGAGCGCGAGCGCCGGGATGGCGACCCGGAGAGGAAGTCGCAGCCAGGCTTGTCTTAGCAGGACCATCACCGCCAGCACGAGAAACGGGACCGCGGGAAAATAGGACCGCCCGAGTTGAACGCCCAGCCCCAGTTCGAGCGCCGCCACGACTGGGATCGACGCCAGCAGCAAGACGGCGAGATCGCGCTGCCACGTCTTCCGCAAGAATTCCCGCCATCCGCTCCGCCAGGCGACCCAACCCGCGGCCACGGGGAGCAGGGAGAATGCGACGAGCCATAGCAGCGAGGTTTCCCGCAGAATTTCAAGGAACAGTCCGATCTGGTGGGGATACTGATCGAGCTTCCGCCAAGTCTCCCAATAATCGAAGTGGTGGCGGTGCATCGTGTAGTCGAGATATTTCCTCAGCACCGTCCACGGAGAATACACTTCCTCCCCGCACAGCACCCGGATCTTGTCCGTGTAGGCGATCGCGCCGAAGAAGGCGAACACGGACAAGATGCCAGCGATGTAAACCGCGACGCGACCGAGTGACTTCTTCCAATCGGGCAAATTCAAGAACGCCGCGACGAGCGCCAATCCCGGTAGAAAAGCCAGGATTGCGTTGTTCGACAGCACCGCCGCCGACGAAAGGATTCCCGCGAAGAACACCGCCCGGGGCGTGGCCTCCAAAGTCTGCAAAAACGCGCACAGCAACAGCGCCGCGGAAAACTGCGGGTAGAACGGCATGTACAGAAAGTTGGCCTGCCAGGGATTGCAGATCACCAGGAGCGCCGCCGCAAACCCCGCCGCCGGCTGCCCCAGCCGTTCGCCCACCAGCCAGGTCATGTAGCCCAGCCACCAGGTGGTGAGGGCCACGAACAGCAGGTATTCGAACGGATTGGGGATCTCTTCCGCCGGTCGCAACTTGTGGTACAGCAGGCCCCATAGCCGCAGCGCCGCGATGTAAACCGGCTTGGCCTCGGACGCAAGGACGCGCGCAGGCGCGGACTTCACGCGGTAGAACGGCGTGACCACCAAATCCGCCAGCGTGACGCCGTCCCGCACGACCAACCGCTGGCTCGGCATGTAGTAATTTTCGTTGTCCCAGACGCTCGAACCCGGATCGATCGGCCAGACCGCCAGGAACATCAGCAGCGTACACAAGCCCGTCAACGCCGGCGCCGCGCCCCGCAAGGCCCATCGCCGAAGCGCAACGGAGCCAGCGCGTGATTCGTTGGTCGTTCCCCCCCCTTCCGGGGATTCGTCGGATCGGCGTATTTCGTCCTCGCTCATCACTTGCCGCTCGTCATTCGTCACGAGTCGTTTTGTCCGCGGCAGAAAGCTCCCAGACGCGGATGTTGGTGTCCTGTTCAGTGATAGTGCCCTGTTTGTAACTCCAGATGTTGTATTCATCCTCGTACCGGTACAGGGGGTGCGGCATGCCCGGCCAGTCACCCTCCACCTGCGCTGTCGTCGGTCCCGAACCGGATCGCAACTTTTCCATCAACGACAGGGATTCCGGAGGCGTGTTGCTCGGGAAGGGGGATGTCGGAGACGGTTCGGGCGACGTGAGCAGCAGCACCCTCCCCTCCCTGACCCACGCCGCGATGCGGTCCAGGTCGCGCATGTCCACGAATTCCAGCGGCAGCACCCGCTGCGAGTCCCCGGATTCCGCCAGCGACAGCGTCAGGTTTCGGAACGTGTACACGGCGGCCCCGTCATCCTGGAGGAACAGCAGTCGGTCGCCTGCTTCCAGACGCTCCCGACATTCGGCCACCGTGGCGTGCCAGCCGCGATGCTGTTCGACGGAGCGGAAGCCGAATTCGACGGCATACGCGACCGCCAGCAACCCCACCACCGCGAGGCCCACCCGGCCGGTGGCGGAAAGGCGTTTCAGGAGCAGGACGGCTGCCAAGAGCCAAAACGGCATCGCCGGAAAGTAGGATCGCCCGAGTTGAATCCCCGGTCCCAGTTCGATCACCATGACCGCCGGCACCGCGACCGCGAGCAATATCGCCACGTCTCGAAGCCACGTCTTGTGCAGCACCGCGCGCCAGCCGAGCCGCCAAATCCCCCACGCGGCGACGAAGGGCGCCACGGCGAACACGCCCATTCCCATCCAGGAAGCGTCCCGGAGAATCTCGAAGAACAACCCCCACTGGCGGGGGACGGACTCCATCCCCCCCAACAACTGGAAATGGTTGTGATTCACTGAGAGTTTGATGTAGCGGGTGAGCGTCGTCCAAGGGGAGGTCACCTCCCCGCCCCCGCAGAGCACGCGAATCTTCTCCGTCGAGGAGATCGCGCCGAAGAAGGCAAACACGAACGCGATCCCCCCCACGTACGCCGCCACGCCCGCGAGGCACTGTTTCCAGGACCATGCGGGGCGTCCCGGTTCGCGGGACGCGGGGGGCGCAGCGGACGGGGCAGGCGCTGGCGACGCGCCGCCCCCGCCGCCTCGGGTCCCGTTCAACAGCGCCACGGCGCAGACCATTCCCGGCAGATACACGAGGATCGCATTGTTCATCAGCAGCGCCACCGTGGACAGGATCCCTCCGATGAAGCCTCCCCGCGGCGTTGCCCGCAGGTTCTGTAGAAAAGCGCACAACAAGATTGCGGCGGCCAGCTGGGAATAATGCGGCATGTAAAGGTAATTCACCTGCCACAGGTTGCCGATCACCAGCACGCCCGCCACCAGGCCGGCCAGCGGATGGCCCAGCCGGTCCGCGACCTGCCAAGTCGCATAGCCGAGGCCCCACGCGCCCAGCGCCGCGAACAGCACGATCTCGAACGGATTGGGAAATTCTTCCCACGGCCTCGCCGTGTGGTAGGCCCATCCCCACAGACGCAACGCCGCAACGTAGACTGGTTTCGCCCACTCGGTCTCGTGACCGACGAGGAACCACTGCTCGGCCGGGCGAAAGAACGGCGTGAGGATCAAATCCGCCAGCGTGACCTCATCCGCCGTGACGATCCGTTGCGCGGGAAACCAATGGTAGGCGTTGTCTCCGAATGTCGAACGGGGGTCGATAGGCCAGACCGCCACGAACAACAGCAGCGTGCACAGCCCGGTCGCCCCCAGGGCCGCGAGGTGCAGAGCGGACCGCCGCCGTTTCGACCGTCGCTCGGGTGGGGGCGATCCCGTCGACACGCACGGGGCGCCTTGACCCACTGACGCAGCACTCCCACTCATGGGACGATCCACCGGAGAGTTCGGGACGGCGACCGCCAGGCGCAAACGACGTGTCACACGGACGCGGAAGCCTCGATCGGATTATCTTGCACGACCGGCCGCAACACGGTTGCCGGCGGAGCCCGCTTTCTTCCCACCACGGTATAACCCAGCGTGTTCTCGGGAGTTCCCAGATCCAGAAGCTCCGCGAGATTCGCCAGAAGGCCGAACAGGATCGCGATCGGAAACAGCGCGACGCCGATCAATTTCGAAATCGCGCTTCGACCGAAGAGATAGCCGAGCATGGCGTTCATCGCGCTGTGAAAGGCGACGCACACGTCCCCTCCGCGCCGATAAATCGCGATGTCGATCTGCGGCGCGTATCGCGAGAAGATCGCGACGAGGCCCGACGGGGTGAATCGCCAGTAGTCGTAAGGTGCGAAGTGGAACTTGCTGGCGAAAGGCACGGTCAGGAACAGCCGGCCGCCCGGCTTCAGGACGCGCTGCACCTCGCGGAGCAGAACTTCCGGCGACGCGGCATGCTCCAAGACTTCGATGACGAGGACCGCATCGAACGAGTTGCTCCCGTAGGGCATGCGGGAGCCATCGTACAAGTCCATGTCGCCGTTGGATCGAAGAAAGACGTCCTGTGTTTCCCCGATTTCCAGTGCGGTATACGTCGCACGGGAACTGACGAGTCGCTTGTAGAACCGAGAGCCCGCCCCGACATCCAGAACATGGCCCTCGACATTCCGCAACAAGCGCTTGAGCCCCCAGTAAATCCCGCGGAACTGGGTATCGATCAGGTTTCTGGCGAGAAACAGGAGGTAATCGACCCGATTGTCCAGCTTGATCATGCGGGGAACGAAGACTTCCCGGTAGTCATCGAGCAGCACTCGTTTCATGTGGCCCTCGCCTCGATTCGCTTCAGCGTCTTCCCCTGCCGCGCGAAATCACACGACGCACGGTGACACTTCGCGCATCCCGAAAAGCAGGTGTTGTGCAGAACGCACGCGGCGATAATGACGCGATCCGCTATCCTACCGTCGCCTCGCGCCATACTCAACAACTTTCTCTTCCGGTTTTTCCCGATTCCCTGTCCGCGAGAGCCGCGGGCGGCCAACCGCGATCGTCGAGGCGAGCGGCCGATCATTCCCCGCTCGCCCGCGATCGACTACAGTCGAGGCGTTCATCGGCTTTCGGAGTCTCCGCTTCATGTCCGTCCCCCGCGTGGCGATCGTCGGCCGGCCGAACGTCGGCAAGAGCTCGCTGTTCAACTGGCTGGCCCACAGGCTGATTTCCGTCGTCGATGCGACAGCGGGCGTCACCCGCGATCGCGTCACGTACCTCATGCACGAAGGGGGGCGGTACTTCGAGCTGATCGACACCGGCGGAATCGGCATCGTCGACGAGGCGGACCTGAGCGGACAGATCGAGGAGCAGATCCGCATCGGCATCGAGCTGGCCGACCTGGTGCTGTTCGTGGTCGATGCGCTCGCCGGGCCGATGCCGCTCGACCGCGAGGTCGCCGCGCGGCTGCGGCGCCTCGCCAAGCCGAAGGTCCTCGTCGTCAACAAGTGCGATTCGCCGAAGCTGGAGGCCGAGGCGCCCGCGTTCTACGGGCTTGCCGAGGCGCCCGCGGTCGCCACCACCGTCAAGGGGAACCGCGGGCGGGACAAGCTGCTGGCGGCGATTCTCGAACATCTGCCGGCGCCCGCGGAGAACGAAGCCGCCGAAGGGGCCGCCCTCGCCGAGGCCCCGGAATTGAAATTGGCGATCGTCGGCCGCCGCAACGCCGGCAAGAGCACGTTCATCAACGCCCTCGCCCGCGAGGAGCGGGTGATCGTCAGCGAAGTCCCGGGGACCACGCGGGACAGCATCGACGTGCGGTTCGAGATGGACGGCAAGACGATCGTCGCCATCGACACGCCGGGTGTGCGGAAGAAGAAGAGCCTCGCCAGCGACGTCGAGTTCTACGGGCTGGTCCGCGCGCAGAAGAGCATTCGCCGGGCCGACGTCGTGTTCATGTTCTTCGATTCCCAGGAGACGATCTCCCGCGTGGACAAGCAGCTCGTGGACGAAATCCACGACCAGGGAAAGCCCTGCGTGTTCGTCGTCAACAAGTGGGACGAGGCGGCGGACATGACGACCGAGGCCTGGGCCGAGTACCTGTTCGAGTCGTTCCCCACGATGCGGCACGTGCCGGTCGCGTTCATCACCGCCCGCGCGGGGAAGAACGTGAAGGCCGCGGTGAACCTCGCGCAAGCGATCCACAAGCAATCCCGGCTGCGGGTCTCGACGGGCCAGCTCAACCGCGTGGTGCGGGCGGCGATCAAGCACAACGCCCCCCCGATGCGGAAGAACCGCCGCCCGAAGATTTTCTTCGTGACGCAGGTCGCCGCCGAGCCGCCGACGATCGTGCTCAAGTGCAACGATCCGTCGCTTATCGACGAGACGTGGAAGCGGTATCTGCTGGGGGTGCTCCGCGAGGAGCTGCCCTTCAAGGAAGTGCCGATCAAGCTCTACTTCCGGCAGCGCGAGCACGAGGAAGCGGGGCGGCTGAGCCTCGAAGACCAGCCGGAGGTCGAGTCGCTGGAGTAGCCCGCAGCGCGAGCAAGGGAGACCGCCCGAGAGGTCTTCGCAGCTGATCGCCGGGCGGTCAGACGAATCTCCCTCGCTGGCGCGTCGGGTTAGTGTGCGATGTCCATTCCAAATCACACCGAGGTCGCTCCATGAAACTGCTTCTCCGCACCGTGCCGCTGGCGATGCTCGTCGGACTGTTGCTCGCAGACGCCGCCCGCGGACAAGTCGACGAGTCGCCGTTGGACGTGAAGGTCGAGCCGGCCTTCCCGGATCTCGAATGGACCGGCTGGGAGCCGGTCACGGAGCGCGGGCAGCCGTATCCGCTGCGGCCGGTCATCATCGGCAACGCCGGCGACGGCTCGGACCGGCTGTTCGTCGGGATTCAGCAGGGGACGATCCACGTCTTTCCGAACGACCAGGCCGCGCGGAAGACAAAGGTCTTCCTCGATATCAACCGCAAGGTGGTCTACAAGGACAACGAGAACGAGGAGGGCTTTCTCGGCCTCGCGTTCCATCCGAAGTACAAGGAGAACGGGCAGTTCTTCGTCTATTACACGACGAAGGACGGACCGCCGCACACCTCCGTCATTTCCCGTTTCCGCGTCTCCGCGGACGATCCCGACCGCGCCCTCCCCGAGTCCGAGGAGGAGATCCTCCGCATCCCGCAGCCCTACTGGAACCACAACGGCGGCACGATCATTTTCGGGCCGGACGGCTATCTGTACGTCGGACTGGGGGATGGCGGGGCCGCGAACGATCCGCACGGCAACGGGCAGGACCTCGGGACGCTGCTCGGGTCGATGCTCCGCATCGACGTCGATCGCAAGGACCAGGGGAAGAACTACGCCATCCCCAAGGACAATCCCTTCGCGAACCGGCCCGGCGCCCGCGGCGAGATCTGGGCCTACGGCCTGCGAAACGTGTGGCGGATGTCGTTCGACCGCAAGACGAACGTGCTGTGGGCGGCCGACGTGGGGCAGGACCTGTGGGAGGAGATCGACCTGATCGTCCGCGGCGGAAACTACGGCTGGAACCTCCGCGAGGGAATGCACCCCTTCGGCCCGAAAGGCGCCGGCCCCCGCGAAGAGCTGATCGAGCCGATCTGGGAATATCATCACGAAGTCGGCAAGTCGATCACCGGCGGGCACGTCTACCGCGGCACGCGCGTCCCCGCGCTCGAGGGCTTGTATCTCTACGGCGACTACGTGAGCGGCAAGCTGTGGGCGTTGCGGTACGACGAGAACTCGAAGAAGGTCACCGCCAATCACCCGGTCCCCGCCGAGAAGATCGAAGTCGTCACCTTCGGCGAAGACGAGGCGGAAGACGTGTACTTCGCGAAGATCGCCCCCAACGGCCGCGGCCTGTTCCGGTTCGCGGCGAAGTGAACGCTACCGGCCGACGTCATGGCCGTTGTAGCCCTTGCGGATCGGCCGGACTTCCTCGTAGGAGTCGGCCTGATCGCCCCACTGCGTCCAGCCGGGGCGGCGGAAGCGGGCGAAGAGTTCGAGATAGGGGCCGGGGCTGCACCCCTCGATGACGTCGTACAGCTCGTGCGGCTTGCGGGAGTGCTCCTGCTTGCGGCTCTGGAGCAAGTTGACCTGCGTCCGGCCCGGCTTGGCGGTCCGCAGTTTCCCTTTGACGCCGAACAGGACCAGTTCCGTCACGTTGCGAAAATAAAAGCCGACGCCGCGGCCATCCGGCCCGCCGTCTTTGCGGATCTTGTACCACACGAGGTTCGTCTTGTAAGTGAAGCCCCAGGCCCGCATGATCTCGAGGCCTTCGAGCAACAGCGCGTTGGGGCACCACATGTAGAGGTGCGCCTTCGCGGCCGCCAGCTCGGCGACCGGCAGGGCCGCGATCTCCGCCATGCTCATCGTCGGATAGCGATTGAGCCGCTTGTGCTCGGGCGCGACCTTGCCGGTGCGGTTCGAGAACCGCCAGGGAGGATCGACGAGAATCGCCCCATGATCGCGGGCGAGGCCGTCGAAGATCGGCGGGGAATCGGCGCTGACTGTTGCGAGCTTTCGCGGCATGACAGACTTCCGTGTCGGTGGGCCCTCATTCTATTCGAAGCGTTCGCTCATGCCAGCCCGACAGGCTCCATCGTTGGACTGTTCGGCAGCACGCGGTTGGGGCCATAATCGGCGTACGGAAGATGCGTCATGCAGGCGGCCGCTGCTGATCAGTGACAGCATTGCGATTCGGGAAGAGGAGCGTCGCCAGCCGGGTCGCCGCGCCGCATGCCGCGCGCGTCATTCCCGCGCAGGCGGGAATCCAGCTTCGCCGCTTTCCCGCTGGATGCCCGCCTTCGCGGGCATGACGGGTGCGAATCGTCTCAGGAGTAAAACATGACCGAGCAATGCTGGCTGGCGGTCGATCTCGGGGCGGAGAGCGGCCGCGTGATGGCGGGGCTGTTCGATGGGGAGCGGCTGCGGGTCGAAGAAGTCCACCGCTTCGCCAACGGGCCGGTGCTGCTCGCGGGGACTCTCCGCTGGGACGCGCTCCGCTTGTGGACTGAAATCCGCGCCGGGCTGGCGAAGGGGGCGGCCGCCTATCGCGAGCGGATCGTCTCCGTCGGCGTCGACGCCTGGGGCGTGGACGGCGTGCTGCTGTCGAAGAGCTTCGAGATGCTCGGGCAGCCGTGGCATTACCGCGACGAGCGGACGCGGGGCCTCGTCGACGCGGCGTGCAACCGCGTGCCTCGGCGGGAGATTTTCGCGGCGACCGGCGTGCAGTTCCTCGAGATCAACACGCTGTACCAGCTTCTGGCGACGAAGCGCGACGCGCCGGAGCTGCTCGACGCGGCGGAGTGCCTGTTGTTGATGCCCGACTTTTTCCACTGGTGCCTGTCCGGCAGCCGCGTGAGCGAATTCACGAATGCGACGACGACGCAGTGCTTCGACCCGCGGGCGGGGGACTGGGCGCGGGAGTTGCTGCGGCGGTTCGAGCTGCCGGCGGGGATTTTTCCGCAGGCGGTCCCGCCGGGGACGAAGCTGGGGCGGGTGCGCGAGGAGATCGCGCGCGACACGGGGCTGGGTCGAATCGACGTCGTGGCGCCCGCCACGCACGACACGGCGTCCGCGGTCGCCGCGGTCCCCTGCCCCTCCGGCGGCGTTCCCGACTGGGCGTACATCAGCTCGGGGACGTGGTCGTTGATCGGCGTCGAAGTCGCGCAGCCGGTCCTTTCCGAGCGGGCGCTCGCGTTCAACATGACGAACGAAGGAGGGATCGACGGCACGTTTCGGCTGCTGAAGAACGTGATGGGGCTGTGGCTCGTCCAGGAGTGCCGGCGTTCGTTCGAGCGGGGCGGGATTTCGCTCGACTACGCGGAGCTGTCGCGGCAGGCGGAGCGGGCGCGGCCGTTCCGGTCGCTGGTCGATCCGGACGATCCGCGGTTCCTCAATCCGGCCGACATGCCGCTGGCGATCGCGAGCTTCTGCACGGAGACGAACCAGCCGTCGCCCGCGACGCCGGGCGAGTTCGTCCGCTGCGCGCTGGAGAGCCTGGCGCTCAAGTATCGCGTGGTGCTGGGGGGGATCGAGGAGCTGACCGGCGTGCCGGTGCGGACGATCCACGTGGTCGGGGGGGGCGCGCGGAACGAACTGTTGAACCGGTTCACGGCGAGCGCGTGCGGCCGGGAGGTGATCGCCGGGCCGGTCGAGGCGACGGCGATGGGGAACGTTCTCGTGCAGGCGCGGGCGGCGGGGGAGATCGGCTCGCTGTCGGAATTGCGCGACGTGGTGCGCGCGTCGTGCGGTCCGCGACGGTTCGAGCCGGAGGACGAAACGGGGTGGCGCGAGCCGGCCGGCCGGTTCGCGGCGCTGCTCGGCCGGGCCGGCTGAAGCGAGTTCCCTGCGGTCCAGCCACCGCCACCCAGCCGCCCTGATGCGGCCGTAATCTGCGAAATCGGTGTAATCTGCGGATGAATCCGCTTCCTCGATGCACTTTCAGTGGATCGAAGGAAGTCTCATCCACAGATTTCGCAGATTACGCAGATTTCATTAGGAATTCCGGCTCCGGGTCGCTGAAACGCACTCGAGCAGGTTCGTTCGCATCTTTCTTCGCGCCTTCGCGGCTTCGCCGGGCTGGGCCTTTCGTGGTCTTTTCCGGCCGGGTCAGCGGTTGCGGTATTCGCGGCTGGCTTCGCGGAGGAACTCGCGCTCGGCGTCGGTGAGGCTGGCTTCGCCGTGGCGGTGGATCTTGTCCAATAATTCGTCCACCCGCTCGCGGATCTCGTCGGCGGAGGGGCGATGGATCCGGACCCGCGGGTGCGACGCCGGCCGTCGCGCGCGGAGGCGAGCGGCGAGCGAGTCCCAGAACGGCATCAGCCGCCACCCGAAATACTTGTAGGCGACGCCGAAGGCGGCGCCGCCGAGATGGGCGGCGTGCGCCACGCCGGAAGTTTCGGAGAAGGCGCCGGCGACGTCCAGCACCGCGTACAGCACGGCGAGCCAGCGGAGCTCGATGGGAATGACGAACATCAGCAGCACGGTCATCCGCGGGTAGTACATCGCCGTGAGGAACACGACCGCCATCACCCCGCCGGAAGCGCCCAAGACCGGGACCGGAGAGAGCGCCTGCACGATCAGATGGCACAGGCCGCTGACCACCACCCCCGCGAGATAGAACGCCAGGAACTCGCGCGAGCCGAGGATCGGCTCGACCGCCCGGCCGAACATCCACAGCACGAACATGTTGAACGCGATGTGCATCAGCGAGGCATGGCAGAACCCGTAGGTGACCAGCCGCCAGCCGAGCTCCCAGAACCGAATCGGGGCCACGGCCAGCGCTTTCGAGGGAACGATGCCATATTCGCCCCCCTGCCGGACCATCGCGTGGGTTTCGCCGCGACCGATCACGAGGAGGGACGTGCCGGGAGGCAGCGTGCGGAGCGGGCCATCGCCTTCGGGTTCGAACGGCGTCGCCTCGGCGCTCGTGTGGACGGGCAACCGCAGGTCGAGCCAGGCGGTGACGAGCGACGTCTCGGGAATGGGAGTGGGGCTCGTCTGCTGCGCGAGGAACACGGCGATGTTCGCGATGATCACGTACTTGATCGCCCAGCCCCCGCCGGGAAAGCCGAACGCGGCGGTGCGGCGTTCCTGACGGAGATAGTCGCGATCGTCGATGCCCATGGCGCAGGTCCGTCTTCGCGGGGCGGGCGGGAGGCGACGGCGGCACACGATCGGGCCGCGGCGACGCGCTCCGTTCGGCTTCCCTCAGTTCGGTTCCGTGCCCGTGCCGGCGGCAGCCACCGGTTTGACGGCCGGGCCCTTCGACGTCAGATCGAGGTTCTCGGCCGCCAGCGCCACCATCTCCCGCCAGGCGGTCTGGATCTCGCGGCGGAGGCGGTCGACGTCCGCTTCGGCCTGGTCGCGGAGCGCCTGCTCGCGCTCGATCGCGGCGACGAGTCCTTCGACCGGAGGATTGGCCGCCGGATCGCCCAGCAGTTCGCCGCGGCGGACCGCCAAATCGGCCTGGGCGTCGGCGACGAGCCGCTTCTGCTCGGCGAGAATGGCCTGGCGTGCGGCGATCCGCTCCTCGCGGGCCGTGTGGTCGAGGTACAGTCCGGGAAGGCGTTCGGCCGAAGCGCGGGGGATGTGTTCGCGGATCCGCCACTTGCCGGAAGTCCAGGAATCGGTCTCGTTGGGGATCAGCCCCCACTGCTGCACGAAGCGGGAGTCGTTCTCGCGAAGCGTGGTCGCCTGAAACCAGCCGATGTACCGCGACGTGCCGCCGGGCTCAAGCGCGAAGGCGTGGACGACCGGTTTCTCGGGGGCGTTCGGATCGGGCGCTCCCAGCCCGAGATTGGTGCCGAGATTGTCGGCCGCGAAGGCGCCGTTGGCCTTGTCGACGGTCACGTTGACGTCGGACCAGGCGTTGCCCCAGTCGGTGGTGAGGCGTTCGAGATCGGCTTGCGCCTCCTGGAGCCGCCGTTCCTTCCGCTCGACGAGCTTCGCATATTGCTCGTTGTGCTCGCGATAGGTCTCGACCCGCTCGGCCCAGGCGTTGCGGGTGTCGATCAGCCGGGCGGAGAAATAGGCGGCTACGACGGCGGCCGGAAACACCAGCCAGGCGAAGATGATTCCCGAGATGTGCATGCTGGGGAGTTTTCCGAACGGAACCTGGGGCGCTGCGGCGCGGAGCGCCCGGAATCGAACAGGAGACCGAGACCGGTTCACACACCATGATAAGAGACCCTCTCGGAGAGGGTCAAGCAGATTCGGGAGGGAACGGCGGCTTTCACGGCAAGCGCCCCGCTTCGGGCCCGGCGGGCGCTGGTTCGCCGCGGGGATGAGGGGCCCCCACGTAACCCTGCACGACCCCCCCGGCGAAGACGCGTGCGGACTTCAGTTGCTTCACTTCGAGACCCGGCACCCGGAAATCGCTGGGGCGGACGCCGCGGGGGTTCCAGTCGACGAAAATCAGCGGCGGGCCGGGGGGCGGACCGCCGGCGAGGGCCTGCTGCAGGGCCACGTCCCAATTCGGCGCCACGGAGAATTCGGCCCGGACCCACTGCGACCGCAGAACGTACTCGAGCGGCAGCGGGAGCCGATCCGGGCTGGCGGTGATCACGGTGCAGCGGGCGGCCTCGGGGATGTCGCGAAACGTGTCGCGGACGGCGGAGAGGGCGCGTTCGTCGGGGCCGCGGCGATCGATCGCCTCCAACCCCACGAAGGCGTTCGCCGCCGCCGGCGCGAGCGCCAGGCCGCCGACCGCCCAACGCACGAGGCGCTCGCGCTCGCCGAACCCCTCGCGGAGCCACCACAGGATCGCCAACGCCGCGGCGAGGGCGGCCATCACGAGCCACACCCCGGTCGATGTGGCGGCGTGCGTCCAGTGCGGAAGTCCCGCGAGCGGGACACCGGTCAACGCCGTGCCGACCGCGATCGTCGCCGCGGCCGCCAGCCCGGCGCGGCCGCGGGCGATCACCTCAAGCCCGAAGGCGGCGAGACCCAGACCGGGAACCAGCATCAGGCCGTCCCACAGCGCGGTGCTGCGGCCCGCGCCGGCCAGCCAGTGCGCGGGCCACCAGATCGCGAGGGCGACGCCGAGCCAGCACAGCAGGAGGCGTCCGGTGCGGGCGTCGGATTCGTCGTCGCTCCGCCAGACGCGGCGCACGACGAATGCGAGGCCGGAGACCGCCAGCCACGCCAGCAGCCCGCTGATCGAGAACATCCTCGCTCCCGTCATTCCCAGACGGCCCGGCCACGTGTCCGGAATCGAAACGTCGGAGCCGGGCACGAACTGCATCACCCACGGGCCGAGAAACTCGCCGCCGTGCCGGTCGAACATCATCGCCGGCCACCATCCTCCCACGGCGAAGGCGGTCAAGGCGAGCACGGCGAGCCCGCCCGTGGCCGTGGGCAGGGCGAGGCCGGGGCGGCGCGTCTCGCCCGGCCGCCGCGCATGCGACTGCCACAACGTCCACGACGCCACAATCGCGAGCATGAGGAGCGCGAGCGAACCGCCGGCGAGCAGGCACAGCCCCAACAGGATGCCCGACGCCAACAGCGCCCACGACAGAAAGCCGTCCCGTCTCCGCAGCGCGTGGCGGAAGTAGCTCCCCGCGGAAAAGACCGCCAGAAACAAGGCGAGCGCGCGGGGGGACGGATCCTGGGCGAGCTGCAGGAACGGACCGTGAAAGGCCGCCAGGATCGCCGTCCAGAACGCGAACCGATGCCCCGCCACCCGCCGCCACATCGCGAACAGCGCCAGCAGCAGCCCCGCCGTCGACAGGTACGACACCAGGAACAGCCCCCCCCGCCGCGCCGCCGGACGCACCGTCAACACGGCGGCCGACAGCCAGCTCGCCAATGGGGGCGACCAGCGCACTCCCGCGGGCGCGCCGAGGCCCGAGGGATCGATCACCTCCCGCGGATCCTCCGCCGCGACCATCTCGACGGCGCGGAGGCCCCAGGCGGCGGTCGATTCGTCGAACGGCCGCAGCCGCAGCGCGAGCAATCCCGGCAGCACCGCCAGCAGGGTGATGAGCGGCAGGAACGCGCCGTCCCGGTGCAGCACCGGGAAGAGGTCCGCGGGCGGGCCGGCGGCCAACCGGAGGACTCGCGCTTCGTCCGCGTTGACGGCCCCGCTGTTCATCGTGGCGATCGCTGTTCCTCGACCAGGGAGGGCGTCCACGATAACGCAAAACGCGCCCGGCGGACACCGACCGCCGACGCGCCGTAGCCGATGCCGCCCGATCGACAGAGTTCTTGACACGACCCGTACAACCGCGCCAATCGGAATGAACGGCATTTCCGGAACGATTGTTGTTTTCGGCACTCCCGAAACACCGCACGGAAACGCGCAAGCTCGCTCACAGCAAGCAGCTACGCGTCGGAATTCCGGTTGGAACGGTCCCACCGGTCGTAGCGACGGCGCGGATCCTGCTGATCGTGACGACGAATCGATGATGGGGCGGGCCGGTGAGAGGGCCTGTCCCGGAACCATGCAACGCGAGCACGCGGGACGTGGCGATTCGCGAGAGAGACCGAAGCGGCCCCGGCGATCGTGAGAGAGAGCGCCGGGGCCAGGCCGGCTGATCCCCGGCCGAGAACCCTCCTGGTTGCCGGGAGCAAGCCGCTCGCAGTCGGCGATCGACCGATCGCCGAACCGGGGTCCCGAGTTCCCCCCCGGGCTGCGCCGCGGCGGGAGCCTTGCCGGCTCCCCTCCCGGCTTCAGGCGGATCCCGTGGAGTTCCTCCCGAGCGGCGCCGCGGTGACGCCGCCCTTCGGGACAACCGCAATTTCCTCACCGCGCCCGCTTGGAACCAGGAGAGACAAGATGAATTCGCAGGTCCTTCGATTCTGGCGCGACGAAGGGGGCTTCGTCGTCTCGGCCGAACTGGTGCTCGTTCTCACGATCGGCGTGCTGGCCATGCTGGTCGGGTTGCACGGCGTCGCCTCGGCCGTCAATAACGAGCTGGTAGACGTTGCGAACGCGTTCGGAACGATCGATCAGTCGTTCGTGGTGAACGGCTTTCGCCACGGCGGCTTCGGCGGGTTCGGCTTCGGGGGATTGCACGCATTCAAGTCGGGGAGTGGCTTCATCGACACGGGCGACTTCTGCGACTGCGCGGTGATCGTGCCGGTCCCCGCCGGCGCGAAAGGGAGCTTCGGCGTGGCGTCCGGCGCGGGGGTCATCGGCGGCGGAGCGCCGGTGTTGACTCCGGTCCCCGCCCCGGGCGGCATCGATTGCCCTCCGGGAGCCGTTGTGCCTCAGGCGCCGCCGCTATCGCCGGTCCCGTGCAACGATTGCCCCGAGCCGGTCCCCGCGCCGCCGGTGTTGCCGCAGACGCCGGGACAGGACCCGGGCCTGAAGCGTCCGCTGGGGCGCTAGGAGCGCCCGTGGCCGGCCGGCCCGCAGCGCCAGCAAGGGAGAATGGCCACGGCGGGCCCCTCACGGGTTTGCTGTGGCCGTCGGGGCGATGCTCCCTCGCTGGCGCGTCGGGCTGGTGTCGCGCCCGAACATCTTAGCCCGCAGCGCAAGCAAGGGAGACCGGCCACCGCCGCGGCAGTTTTTCAGCGGGAGACGAACCACCAGGCAAGCCACGCCAGAAGCGGAAACAGCCCGAAGATCAGGATCGCGGTGACGACCGTCGAACGGGTGTTGTCCGGCCAGCGTGCCATGGCGGTGCGGTAACATCGAATGTCGAGGCGCGAAGTTCGTGGCTCAAGCTGCCAGCTTGAGGCAGCTCATGCACGCTGGCCGCGTGCACCACGGAGGTCGGAAGGTGGCCGGGCTATGCTGTTTTCGCCGTGCCTCCCCACACCGCCGACGTCGGACGACTGACAGCGGACGATCAGGCGAGGCTCCCCTTGACCTGCTCGTCCTCTTCCGGGACGGCGGGGCTGTCGGGATCGAACCACTCCGGCTTGAACACGATCCGCTGCTTGTGCTTCATGGCGAGGTTCGAGGTGAGGGCCATGATGGCGTCGGCCATCGCCACCACGCCGTTGCACCGCAAGCCGCCTTCCTCCCGCGGGCCGAA
>JBBDNU010000055.1:0-34126 GCA_040877365.1 Planctomycetales bacterium | reverse complement strand
CCGAGCAACACGGCAATCAGCAGGGGGAAAAACCAGCGGCTCGTATTGCGCTCAGCGCAGCTCGAGGTCCTTCCTCCTTCGCTTTGGGCGCAGGCGTGTCGGAACCGGCAAGTAGATTGAGGTTGGTTCCTGCCCGGCCGGTGGGCTGAAAACCTAACGCTGTGGGGGGCGCGAGCCGGACCACGGAGGCCGGGTCGTGCGGGAACCAAGGCCCGCGTGGGGTTTCACCGGGCAGGGGCCAGCACGCGCTTTTCACCGGGCAGGGGCCACAAACGTCCGACTGGATCGCTGGGACCCCGAGGGCTCGGTTCGGCTGACGGTTGCGCACTGTCCGTTGTTGCGAGCACTATTCAGAAGTCTTCCAGGGTCCGCCTACGTGAGGCGTCGACTGGCCTACCTCTACTGGATCACTTCATTGTGTGCCGTGGGCCGAGCGTTGCCCTCTCGTCAGCCCGTTGCTTTGTAGAGCAAATGGGGAACCTCTGGCTGCCTCGATGCCCCAATGAGGTGGATTCCGTGATTCTTGGCGCATGTCCTCTACGGCGGCACGAAACTCCTGAAGCACCTCGTTTCCTAAACCGTGTGCGCAGGTTCGACTCCTGCCGGGGGCACCAAAGTCCTTCCAGGTAGACGCCACTTGCGAAGGATCCGAGCGGCCCTGGGGAGCCGTGGCGGAGGCTTATCGGAGGCTTACGTTCGGGGACGCGGCAGATCGGCCGAGCGTCAGCAACGTGAGTGGGAACTACACCTAGGACAGATCCAGAGTGTCCATCACGCTTAATACTTCTGCTCGTGTCTGGGGAGGGACACTTGATCCGAGAGCCACCGTGTAAACAAGCAACCGATCTTCATCCCTGAAGTAGATGAAATACTCTGCTGGATCAAGGTCAAGTTGAGGCTGGCAGGCATGCTGTTCGAGCGACGATGACTCCAAGGCAAAGTTGTCTGGACGGACTGGATATGCTTCCGTTGAACCAGATTCTTCCTCAGAGAGCGTAACCAGGATCCCGTCCTGTGAGAGAGAACCCAACCAAGCGCAGTGGACGTCCCCCGAGGTTTGATCCCAGGTGGCCAGGGCCTCGTTCGAGGATGCGAAGAGCATTACGGGGTCGCTGACGGGAGGATTGGGTTCGGAAAGGAACGCCCACGCGTCGGGGACTGTAATCGATCCCCCACCTGAGAGTTCTTGAGTCGAACCACTCGAGGCCTCGGACAAGGTCAGGTCCCCTTGCGGTGTATTCTCAGTCCCACCACGAGGAAGAGACGTCCACACAGCGACCAGGGACAGGATGGCAATCGTACCTGAAAGGGCAATGACTCCAACTCGCTGCATCCTCCGTCTCGCTTGAGCGCGCCGTTTCACCTCCTGCAATGCGTTTGGGGCAGGAACAACATCTGCCAATGCGGCCTTAATCCGCCTATGCATCTCCGACATCAGTCTTCTCCTAGCGTATGAACAAGCATTGGCCGGGCCCGGTGTAGGCGGCTCCTCACGCCCGCGGGCCGGATGCCGAGGATGCGGGAGGCCTCCTCTGACGTGTATCCGAGCCAGTCGACGACGATCAACGCCTCCTTCAGTGGTCGCGGCATCTTGGCGATGACGAGTCGCAGCTCTGTCGCGTCATGACCGTTCGGCGCCGACACGTCTCGAAGAAGGAGGGGCAGAATACGATCCGAAACTCGCCGCCGTCGCGCCGTCTTCCGGTTGAGATTGAATGCCGTCTTGTAGGCGTATCCAGCCGGTGATCGGGTTCCTGCAATTCTGTCCCACCGTTCGAAGACACGCACCATCGCCTCCTGCGCCAAGTCCTCACCGTCGGACGAACTCCCGGTCATCAGGACCATCGTCTTCAGGAGCCGCGGGTATTCGATCCGAAAGAACTCCTCGAAGGAACGCTCTACGAGGTCTCCTTCGGAGTCCCCAGCGAATCTATTGCGCTGCGGTTTCACTTGCATCCTATGTAAGACCCTTGGGGGAGCCCTTTCGTTTCACGGGACTCTCATTCCGAAGCCTTGGATGTCGACCTGGAGTCTCCGAACTGCCTTGAACGAGCTTCGCGCGCGAGCGAAAAGCCATACCCGGCGACACTTCGTATCTGAACCCCCGTATCAGCATCGACCAGCTTCCGCCTGAGTCGTTTGATCGTCGAACGGAGGGCGGTCAGATCCGTGCTCATGAAGGGCTCCACCCAGGCGGCAGCCCACAGTTCCGAAAAGGCCCTTGCTTGCTCAGGAGTCTCCGCGAGGAGGCACAGCACATCGAACTCCCTGCGCGAAAGCCTTAGTGGCTTCCCCTCACTTATTGCAGTTCGAGCCGAACGCTCAACCACTAGACCGTTGCAGCGAAGGACTTTCAGGTCTCGGTCGGCCGAGCCCGTCGGCAAGAGAGCTTCGACGGCTGACACAGAGGCCGCTCTTACAATGATGGAGTTCTCGGCGCATGAGGCGACGACTCGTGCGAGAGTCTCAGCACTGGCACCCACGCAAATGACGACTGGCACCTGATGCTGGGGTGCCCTCAAAATACCTTCTGTCAGGTCCCCCATGAATGTCCTCTCTATCCGAAGATGGAGACTGTTGCAAGTCGAGGTAATGGCAGTCCACAGACAGACAGACAGACAGCAGACCGACCGACTTCGGCAACCCCGAATTCGGGGGCTGACGGTCCGCCCAACTTTGGCCCTAGTACGCCCAGGCTTCGCCCCGAAATGCCACGCCGGCGGTCTTGAGTCGGACCCAGGCATCGTGCCCTACTCGTGCTGTGCGTTAGATGTGCGTGAACTTTAGGAGTGACGTGTCACAGGGTTGTGAGGGAGGCGAGGAGCGCGGACGCTCGTGAAGCCCTAGGGACGGTCTGCTTGTTGGGCACGATCATCTTCTCGCTGACTAGTGTCCACAAGCTCGCCGCCGCCACGGGGCGTGCGCCCATGCCGGCCCCGTTGCTTGCTACTCCCTGGCGGAGGCAGCACGCAATAGGATTGGCGCGCACCGCCTCCCTCATTGAGGCCTGCGTGGCGGTGCTCCTGATCCTGCGCCCGGCTGCGGGACTAGCGACGTCCGCAGGTGTACTCGCTGGCTACGCAGTGGCCATTGCTCCAATGGAGCGCTCCTCAGAGTGTGGCTGTTTCGGAAGCATACGAACGTCCGTGGCAAGCGCACTGCGACGCAACGTTGCACTCGCCCTAGCTCTCGCTGGGCTCGCACTGGCCAACTGGTTCGACCGTGTTCCCCAACCTGTCCCCCTCTCTTCTCCGGCGCTCATCGCCGCCATTCTGATTCTCACGGCCGTAACTGGGTGGTCGCTATCACTACGGTTAGGTCTGCCGGGCAACTCCGTGCAGGGTGTGTCAGCGGGAAGGGAGAGGGCAAGATGAACGAGATTGCTCAATGGGTCGTGCTTAGCTTCATCGCCGTGTTCTTGGTGGGTCTAACCCGACAGCTCGGCCTATTCATCGTTCCGCGGCGCGAACAGCTGGAGGCCATGGGGCCCGTGGTTAACCGATCCATCCCCAAAGACCTTCTCTCGGCTACAGAGCAGAAGCGGTTCGCCCGCGTCCTTGCCGAATCACCTACCACGTGGGGCCTAGTCGTGGTCATAGACTCGAATTGTCACGGCTGTCACAACATGCTTGCGCAGTTGAAGAAGCGCTCCACTCCCTCGCACGCTCCGATCGTTGCCCTGGTGCAGAGCGGCGCAGATGACACATTCATCGACGAGGTTAGAGAGGTCGTTGATGTTGCCATCTCGGACCCCGGAGGAGAGCGAAGGACTGCCGTCGGTATTGCCGCCACACCCTACGTCATGATCGTGGGCGAGTCCGGAAAGGTTCTTCATCGCTCCGTGACATCCGACCTCCGGTTTGCTGTGGCCAGATGGCGAACCGAGACACGTGATCATCCACGGCCTGCGGAGACGACCGATGGATGGAAGGATCAGGCCTTCACTAAAGAGCCGAAGCCCAACCACGTCCGCGCGGAGTCCGGAAGCCAGAGTGGCAACGGGAGTCGGACGTGACCTCTGCCGCCTTCAAGGTTGCTGATCAGCTCGTGGAAGGAGCCGCTCAGCAAGTCACCCGTCGAGGCTTCCTCAGGCGTGTTGGAACTGCGGCCCTCACCCTGTCCCTCGGGAGTGCCCTAGTGGGGACCATCTACGCTCGCGAAGCCAAGGCGACTGGAAGCTGCGCGGATCCGTGCGGACCGTCTCCGCTGTGCCACGGCTCCAACTGCACTGGCGGGAACAATCAATGCAACCTCGGCGGAGCCAACTGCAAGCGCCGCAAGTACAACCAGGGCGACTGCGATGCTGACGACGTCGACAATACCTGGACCGAAACCTGGTGTCCGGCACAGAATTGCGATCGCTGCACTGGCAAGTTCCAGTGCCATGACTGCTGTTGCCCGGATGCGCCGACGTCGGGGGGCAATTGCACCGGTTGCCCCGGCTCAGAGACGAAGTGGAAGTGCATCTGCAGGGAACAAGTCGACAACTGCACCTCACCCGCGTGCAACTGAACCATGGCGGCGATCTACTTCATCGCTGCTTGCCCTTTGGCTCTCCTCCTATCAATCACGCAGACGACGGGCGGGTGAGGACACTCCGGGTCGTATTGCTCCCAGGATGGATCAGAAGGTTGGAATCCGAGGAGCGAGGGGGCACCTGTTTCTGGCCCCCCTTCACGGGCGACTCACCTGCAGTCAGGTCACTAGTCGACCGGCGCCCCAATCGCCCGCCAGAACGCCGCCTCTGCCATAACCCTGGTTCCGTGTTTCCTCGCCGCTTTCCCCTTGCCGGATTGCGTGTTCGCATCGGAGGCGACGAGTAGGTCGAGCTTGTTCGTCACACGCTCCGTGACGTGAAGTCCCGCAGCCGTCGCTAGCTCGTGCGCGACCTGGCGCGTGATCGGCGCCCCGTCGATGGTCCCCAGGAGCGAGCCCGTAAAGCAGACGGACTTCCCGACCAGGGAGGTATCGCGGAGCGGGGCTCGGCCTCCGGCGATGTTCGTGGCGGGGACGATCCCCTGGCCAAGGAGCGCCTGAACTATCGAGGGATCCACGGCCAGGAGCCTCGTCACCGCCTCGAGGTCCCGGCGTTCCAGCTCACTCACGGTCCCGTCAGCGAGTGCAGCGCCGACGAGGGACTCCACGTAGGAATGGTGCGCGGACAGAACCTCCTCACGGGAGAGTCCCCACTCGATCGCCGTCTCCTGGAGCACGGCCGCCTCCTCCTGGGTGACGAGCCGATCCTCCAGCGCTCGGTCGAGCAGGTCGACGTACGGCGCTGTTCGCTCGGTCGTCGTCCCGACTCGCCCGAGGGAGACGACCAGTTTGGCGAGGTATGGCATATCGCCCGTGGCGACTCGACCGTCTGGACGCATGACGCGACGTCCGCTGGAGTCAAGTCGAGGCCAACCCTTCGGAAACTCCAGAGGGGAGCAGCCGAGATCCGCAAGGCTCATCCCCTGCTGTTGTGCGAGGTCCAGGTACGCCGCGAGCAGATGAGCGCCGGCGCGAGCATCCTCGAGCGCTCCGTGAGCCTTGTCGTGGACGAATCCGATCGCCCCGCAGCACGTCGCGAGCTTGTGGTCACGCAGTTCAGGCTGCATCCGGTGCGCGAGCCGCAGCGTGCACAGCCGTGGAATCTCGGGCACGAACACCCCCGCAGCCGAAAGCTCGGCCGCCAGGAACGCATGATCGAACGCGGCGTTGTGAGCGACGAACACCGCACCCTGTAGGCGTTCGAGGATGTCACCGACGATCTCCTGGAACCCAGGAGCTTGCGCAACATCGGTCGCCGTGATGCCGTGGATCCTCGTCGGGCCGACATCCCTGAACGGGTTGACCAGCGTGACGTATTCGTCGACCGCATCTCCATCTGGACCGACCCGCACGATCGCGATCTCGACGATCCGGTCATGGAGCCGGTGGGAAAACCCCGTGGTCTCCAGATCGACGACAGCGAAAGGCATCTGCTCCATCCCCTAACCCTCCCCGAGGCGGGCGGTCAACCCCCCGCAGGGGCTCGCCCTACACATCGCTCGGGGTGGGAACCGGTGGTGGCGGGACGTCGGGCGGTGGTGGCACCACGACCTGGGCCGACGGCGGCGCCGGAGTGGCGACTGTGTGCTCCGCGGTTGACCGACTTGCTTCGCTCTGGTGCCACTCGACCGCCTCCGGCTCATCCACGAAGTGCAGCAGCTCCCCCGCAAACTTCGTCAATGCGTCCTTGACCTCCGAGGGCTTCACTCGAAAGAACTCCCGTTGAAGGTTCACGAGGTTCAGTCGCCCATCGGCGAACTCCTTGTGCAACGCGTTCTCCAGACCAACTGCATCCTCGCTGAAGATCAGCGCGTGGGTGTCGTATCGGAAGGGCACCGAGGCATCGCCGAGTTCTCGGATCCGGTCTCTGGGTTCGAGGCGGCGCGTCATGCCGATCTTCACGATGTCGGGGCCCAGGGATCCGATGTTCGAGATGACATAGACGTATCCGGCTCGGGTATTGGCCGCCCGCTCGCGTACACCCTCGATCGCGTCCTGGATCTCCCCTAGCTTGGCTTGCGCGTCGACTGCTCCCGTCTCGTTTCCCTGGGCCGCCATCGCCTGAAGTGCTGCCTCGTAATGGGCTCGTTCCTTCTCCAGCTTTGCCTGCTGCCGCTCGTACTCGCGCTGGGCGGTCTGCTCCTCTCGAAGCCGCTCCCGCTCGGCGCGCTCATGTTCCTTCTGCTCAGCGACCTTCGCCAGATAATCGGCCGTCAACTCGAGCTCATAGACCCGGAGATGGTGGTACTGGGGGGAGATCCGGATGTCCATCGTCTTTCCGAGCTTCGCGATCGTCTCGCCGGCCTTGGCGAGGCGCTTGATCGCGGCGTCCAGCGAATAAGGTTTGAGGGTCCGCACGCAGTTGTCGGCCTCGGCGTTGTAGGCGCGGAGCATGAGCTTGGAGAAGTCCTTGATCATCCGCGTGCCTTGGGTTTTCGAGTTATTGACCGTCCACGAGGTGGTCGCCATCACGGCGCCGCCGCCGACTTTCGCCATCTGCTTGATGTTGGTCCGCAGATCAGCGAGGCGTGATTTGTAGGCCTCTGCATCCTCCAATGGGTGGCGGTAGGAGTAGACGCCGACCTCTTGCAGGATCGCCTGTTCGCGCGTCTCAACGATCTCGCTCTGAAGGTGTACGTGCGCCGTTTGCAGCTCTGTGACCGCCTGTTCCAGGCGCTGCTTCTCGGCCGCGATCTGAAACTGATCGAGCGCGCCTAAGCGATCAATCTGTTCACGCAGGGCCAGATTGGCATCCTGCAGCCCCTGGTTCGCTTCCTCGAGCTCGTCGGCCCGCTTCTTTGCACCGAAGATCGCCACGAGTACCTCCTCGATTGCGCTTAGCGCAAACCGACAATATCGTAGGTGCCACCCAGGAAGCGATTTCCGTCACCTCCTCGGTGAGGCGCCCACTTGGGTGAAGACGCAGCGGCGTGAGGGGTGGACCGCCACCTCCAGCCGCTCAAGTCCCGGAGCCTCGCCACACGAGCGTGGGGAGACCCCTGGGGCATCCGAATGGCTGACGCTCGGAGCACAGGCTGCCCACGGCACCGGAGCTGCAACCTTGACGTGTTCTCCAGTCCGTTCTAGGTACCAAGCGGCAGGCCACATTCAGCTCCATGCATGTGGCCGAGTATGAATCGCAACGCTCGAACTGAGGCAACGCATATGGGGTAGCTACAGGGCCCAAGGCGTTAGCGTCCCGAGAAGCGGTGGACTTTCGAGGTGGAAATCCGGGATGGAATCCCCGGCCCTCGACTCCGACCACTGACCAATTTCCGCACCGCGGATTCACTCATACGGCGACGGGGCCGACCGTGAGCCTTTCCGCGCAGCCAACTCGGGACCTGAGAAGGGTGGGATTTGACAGGCATCGGCGTACTCGGCAAGAATCCGCTTTGGCGAGCTGTCCTACATGACTCGATCAGAGGCAGATGCGAATGCCTTTCAGCCCGATTTGAGCAGGGGAGCAAATGGATGTCGTCAGCTGAGACCCTCGTGGCTCTTGTTGCGCGCTGCGTGGTGGGATTGACCCTCATCATTGCCGGGCTCTCAAAGGTGCGGACTGACACGGCGTCATTCCAGCACTCCATCCAGCAGCTCGGGATCAAGTCTCGAGTCCATGCCAGCCTAGTTGCGACCACCCTCCCTCGTCTGGAGGTCATTCTAGGTGCGGCTCTCATCTTGGGTTTCCTGATGCCGCTTCCCGCTGTCATTGCGAGTGTCCTGTTCGTCCTATTCACCTTCCTGATCGTGCGGGCGCAACTTTCCGGCATTCACCCACCTTGTGCGTGCTTCGGGTCGATCGAAAATGCATCTCCCTTAAGTTGGTTCCACGCGGCAAGGTCAATGGGTTTCGCCACCTTGGGGTTCGTGGCAAGCGGGGCCCTCTTCGGTGCGCGGTGGGCCAGACCATTCGCCTGGTTGCCGACCGACGCTTTGCTGTCGATCCAGGAATCCTTCGTGGCTGGTCTCGCAAGCCTGGGAATAGTGTTGGCGGGAATGACGATCGCCTCCCTGTGGGGAATTGTTCGGACCCCGGATAACAGAAGCGCCCCGAAGCATGGTTCGCTCGCGCATTCCTTACCACCGCCTGGAAGGGAGTTTGGCTGATGTCAGTCTCTATGATGATTTCGTATGTGGCGCTGTGGGCAATCGTCGTCATACTGGCGATCGTCTTGATTGGGGCAATCCGGCAGATCGGTCTCTTGCACCGACGGATTCCGCCAACGGGGGCCCGGATGGCTCAGCCTGGTCCCGACGTGGGGCAAAAGGCACCTGACTTTTCCGAGATGGCGCTCGATGGCTCTCTGGTGACCCTATCCGACACCGCGCTCGCTCGGACGCTTCTAGTGTTCATGTCCGTGACTTGTCAGGCCTGTGCAGACCTTGCACCTGCCATCCGATCTGTAGCTGCATCGGAACGCAAGTTGCTCAGGGTCATCATCGTCGCCAAAGGGGGAAAGAGCGAAGTGTCCGAGTTCGCTCGCGAAAACCACCTGCTGGACATTCCGACAATTGTGGCGCCCGAACTACAGGAGCTATACGACGTCCACGCAAGTCCCTATGGGATCTTGGTGGAAAGGAACCTCCAGGTCCGCTCCAAGGGCGTACTCAACACGCTGGAGCATCTAGACAGCCTCCTGCAGGCTGCCGAGAGCGGGATCGATAGCAGGGAAACCGCGTTTGAGCTGCTCAGCAGGACTCAACCCGTTCTGTCGGGGTCGACCGATGGGGAGTAGCGGGGAGCACGAGCGAACGACTTCCGGGAGGCCGATCGAGCAGTACCTCCCGGAGGGGACTGACTCGATAGATGCACTTGGCTATCAACTGGCGGAGTACGTGTCCGAGCGATCCTCGCGGCGGGGGTTCTTAGCGAAAGTGGGGCGTCTGACTTTCTCGGCTTTGGGGGTGGTGCTTGTGACCCAGGTGCTGCCATACGGCCGTGACATTGCGACGGCCGATTCCTACGGGTGCGGCACATGGTGGCTGTGTGGTCTATGCGGTCCACAGTGTGGCTGCGGCAACTGCAGCGGTAATGTGGGTGATTGCCCGGGGTGTGCCTGCTCTGGGGGGGGATGGGTAGCATGTTGCCAAGGCCCAGCCGGCTCTGAAGCTCAGTACCGCTATCGCGACTGCTTTTCCCACGGGAACCAGCAGCAAGGACCCTGTTCGCAAGCAAAAATCAACAATTGTCAAGACTGCCAGAGCTGCTGTCGAGGGCAATATCCAGGTGGTGGCCCGTATTACTCGGGCTGTAACGGCTCCTTCATGTGCACTAAGGTCAACTTCGTCCAGTCATGCTGAGCAAGCGGGGCACCCTCCGGACCGACCACGACCGCACCGCGGATGCTGGACTGCTTCTAAGTGTCCCTGACGTCCGCAAGCGCGCGCTTCTGCTCGTTGTCGGGGCCGGCTTTGGGGTTGGGCTTGCTGCCCTCGATTTCGGAACTAGTCTCGATGGAGGTCTATTTGTTGCGGGAGCTGCCGCACTATCTTTCCTAGCAGGCTTATCGACCCTATGGTCTCCCTGAGGTTTGAGCATGGTGGCTACCATGCTCCCCATCGGGTATGGGGAAATGAGACAGGGTCACATCCCGGCGACGATTGTTGCCTACGCTGCGGGCTCTCTTGTCGGAGCGTTTTTCCTGGGGTTATCCGTCGCTGGCGTGGGTGCCCTTCTGAATCTCCATCCATCCACCTCATTCGGTCTGTGCCTCGCTATCCTGGGTGCCATAGGCGTCGTCTACGCTCTTGTCGAGGCGTCGATCCTCTCGTTCCCGAGACCACAGGTCCAACGGCAGGTCCCGGTGCGCTGGTACAAGGCATTGGGTGGTCCAGGGGTAGGGCTGCTCTATGGGGGAATCTTGGGGTTCGGACTTGCCACCAGGATCCCCTTCGCCACCCTGTACCTCGTCGTGGCGTGGGCGTTCGCGGTCGGACGCCCTCTGGTGGCCGGGGCGACGCTGTCCGTCTACGGCCTCGGCAAATTCATGCCGCTAGCTTTGATCGGACCGCATCGAGGGGGCGAAGGGGAGGCCTCGGATCGAATCTTGGTCACGCTCGCCCCCTTCGAACCTCTGATCAGGCTGGCCAACGCGACGGTGTTGGCTTGCGCTGGCGGATGGAGTTTTGGCCTGCTCATAAGGCAGGGATGAATGAGGCCGAGACAGCTTGGGGTCTCCCTCAGGGATGCATTCACCTCCGGAGCGAGGTGAACCGCATCCGTGAGCTGTCTATAGAGGATGAAGATGGAAGGAAGCCCCTATTGACCTCCTGCTACGGGACTTGGGCGGTCAGTGGATTGGTGTTGAGGAGATCGGGTTGCCATGAAGAGAACCGGTGAGCTCCCCGTGTCGGAAACGAATTGGCGCCAGGGGAACAAATCCTCCGAGACGACACGGTCCCCAGGCCGCGAAGATCTTCAGTCCCTCTATTTGCGGCATGGGCCGTCAGTCTTCCGGCTGGCGTACGTGCTAACGCGCGATCGCGCGTTAGCCGAGGATCTTACGCAGGAGGCTTTTGTCAGGCTTGCTTCTCGATTCCGGCACATTCGAGCCCCAGAAGCAATACCTGGATACCTGCGGCAGACGCTCATCAACCTAGTGAGGAACCACACTCGACGTCGAGCAATTGAGAGATCTGCTCTTTCTCGAATCCCTGTCGATGGAGGTAGGTCGAGCTCAGACGAAGTCGATGAGCGGAGGGACATTCTCGCAAGGCTACAGCTGCTGCCGCAGCGACAGCGGACGGCAATTGTCTTGCGATTCTACGAGGATCTCCCTGAGAGTGAGGTCGCCCGGCTTCTTGGAGTGTCTGTAAAGGCAGTCAACTCACTCGTCTCTCGAGGACTCAAGGGTCTGCGATCCCTGGAAGGAGATGTTCAATGAATGACGCGGTTCCCCCATTGGGAAAGGAACTCCGCGACCTAGCGCAGGAGGCGGGAAGTCCAAAGGCTTTGACGAGATGGCGGCTCGTCAGGATCCGGGCCAACCAGACCATGCTTGTACTAGGGACCGCCGGAATGTTTGTTCTCGTTTTCATGGCTGGTCTTTGGGGGCTCCGGATTGCCACGAATGAACGGCCGACAGTCCCGGGCAGCGGGGCTGACAACGTTCTCTACGTGCTCAATGACGCTCCCCCAGAGGAACACTTCCCGGCAGCGATTGAAAGCCTTCAAACAAGTGAGGCTGGTTTCTCCTCTCTTCATCGGGCGATGGTCGGAAACGACGGGGACTTTGTGCCCAGCCCTGACGGCGCCAGCCTGTACGTAGTCTCACGGCTGCCGACTGGGGACGGCGGCTTTCGGGACACTGCATCGGTTTTCTCTCTTCCGGGAATGGAGAAGGCTGGGGAAATCGGGACGCCAGGATGGCAAGGCACCACCGGCATACGAGTGATCAGAAAACTTGCCGTCGATCCCACGGGGTCACATTTGTTCGTCTTGACGGGCTTCGTCGATGGTCCGGCGGACAGTCAGCAAGCGATACTCACCCTCGATCTCGGCCGAGGAAAAGCACTCGCAGAGGTGGCGCCGCTCTCTGGATGCGGATCGGGTCCCATGATGTTTCCTACTGCCGAGTTCAGCTTGGTCGTTATTTGCAGGGAGGTTGACCAGGCCCGCTTCCTTGACCTCAACGCGACTGGCGCTCTCGAGGAGACGACCACGCTCCCCATCAGACGTAGTGGCGAGACCAGTACGGATGAGTTTGGGAATGTGACTGATGTGAGCTACGCGGCTGCTGCCGTCCACGACGCGGCCTCGGACAGAATCTTCGTCGTCTTTCGAGACGGGCGTATCAGCGTGATCGACGCAGGTACGCGTGCCATCGCTGAGACTGTCCAACTCAAGTTGCCGGATGGGTTTTCCGTCGGTGTCCCACACGCAGGCCTGAGGGAGGGGGAACTCGTTCTAGGCCTTGGTAGACGTGGCAACCTGGATGCGACCAAGGGTGACGGAGTCGTTACCGTTGACACCGAAAGCTGGTCCGTCTCGGACCTGATCACGACAGCGTCTTTCAGTTCCTTGGATGTATCTCAATCATCGCCTGAGGTATACACACTGGATAGGGACTCGGGGGGCCTCCAGCACATCGATGTTGCGAGTAGCGAGGTCTCTGAGCTGGGCACGATTCAAGGCAGGCCTCAAGGATTGATCATTGGGCCGTGAGCGCCACCCGCACTAACTGTTCGCAGCGGCTGCTGTGCCCTGCGGCTGCGAGCGCAGCCCTCGCCAAGAACGACCTTCGAGTGACTTCGACCGTCGCATCTTTCCGATCGAACATCAGGGTCGGCTGACGCGAAGGTGACCGTCCAGCGTCGTCGCACTCTCCAGGACCAAGCAGCTTGCTGGGGGATCTTCCTGTGGGTACCTCTTCCGCGATCTCGGCAGAAATCGCACCACTTGCCTCCAGTCGCGGCTCGAGCGGTCTCCAGCCATGATCGAGCCTCTTGGCATATATGAACTCGTCAACGTAGGGCTCAGGAGCTGGCGTCCAATCCTCGGGCACACCCTCGCCACGGACAGCAGGTCGTCGCGGGACGGAGTAAGAAACACACCCCTTCACCTCCGATCGGAAGCCGTCGATCGGGACGGGTCGGGCGCCATCGACGTAGTACGCAGCGTCCGGCGCGGAGGCGGCGGCGCCCCATCTGCGCCGCGACTAGCCCCCCGCGACTAGCCCCCCAAGACAAGCGTGAAAACCTATGGCCGAACGGAGCCCCAGCACTGACGCAGGCAACCACCTCGACCGCGCAATCCGGGAGGGCGCCGCGCTGCGCTTCCTATCGAATCGACTGCGAACCACCACGCGGAAACAAGATCGTAGACTCGGCGGGCAATGGAATTTTAGATTCTGCGGCGCGGAAGGGTCGCTTACGAGAGAGCGCGTGCGTGGCCCGACTGGGCCTTGAAGTTCATCCAATCCAGGACTGGAAAGTCCCATGGATTCGTCTGACCGCGGACATGTTCGCGTTGAAGTAATCACCGGCGCCAATCCGGAGTTGAAGTTCCCACTCCTGTGCAAGACATGCAACGAGACGCGGTTCGACAAGAAGCTCGAGAATCGAGCCGCCCCCAACCTGAAGCCGATCATCGTCGGAAGCAACGGTCTTTCCGGACATTCCGGCATCGGCTCGTCCTTCATGGATGGGCATCGCAGTGATTCTAGTATGCGAAACGCCTGGACTGCCATCTTGAACCAGACGCTGCCAGCCCGGAAATCAGACCCCGCCTGATTACGTCAAGAGGCGGACGACGTCACGGATGAGTTGCATTGTTTGATGATTGCCGTCTGATACGCGGATTGCCGCTAGTCCATGGGAACCAGGGTGCTCCTGCAGCGTTGAGCCGTGGCGTGCTCAGCTCTAGTTGAGCCTCCCGCTTCCTGAAGACTAAGTGCGCCCCGGTTGGCGCGGAACTCGTGGCAACCAGAATCGGACAATCGTGCCGTGACCGAGTTCGCTGTTGATGTCGAGACCCCCACCGAAGAATTCCGCACGTTCGCGGATGGAGGCAAGGCCGACGTGCCCCTGCGACTCATCCGGAACGGAAACAGGATCGAACCCGAGCCCATCGTCGCGAACGGTGCCGCTGAGCGTTTCCCCGTCGAACCGCATGGCCACCTGCACCCGGTGTGCCTGCGTGTGTCGGCGTACGTTGGTGAGTGCTTCCTTCACGATGCGATACGCAGCCGCCGCCAGTTCCTCGGGCGGAGAGTCCGATAGCTCATCCTCCACGTCAAGTTCCCATCCTGCCTCCTCGGCCATCCGCACGCCCGTGTCGCGAACCGCCGCCGCGAGTCCCTCTCGGTCAAGCACGGGCGGGCGCAGGTCGAACATCAGCGTCCGGAGGCGACCGATCGTGGCGGCGAGCGACTTCTCGATGACTTGCAACCCATCGCCGGCTTCGGCTGCCAGGTCGCCCTTGATGGTCGCAAGGCGTATCTGCACCGACGTCAGCACCTGGATCGGGTCATCGTGCAGATCCTGCGCGATCCGGTGTCGCTCGGATTCCTCGACGTGGATCAAGCGCTCCGCGAGCTTCCGCTGCTGGAACTGACTCCGCCGAAGCTCAGAGAGCGCGAGAACCTCCTGGGCCTCCGCCTCCTTTCGAGCGGTGACGTCGAACATGACGCCATGCCAGTACATCGGCCGATCCTGCGCGCCGGAGATCGGGACCGCGCGATCCTCGATCCAGACGACATGTCCGTCTCTGGCGATGAGCCGATACTCCGATGCATAGGGTCCGTTGGCGGCATCCGCAGCCCCCGACTCGTGGATGGCCAGCTCCGCGTCCTCGGGGTGAAGCAGCCGCTCCCAAAGATCGGATTGCGTGCACCATTGCGCTGCCGGGTAGCCCAGCAACTCCTCGACCTGGGGGCTGATGTAGGCGTAGGCGTCCAGCTTGTCGTCGGGAGGCACGATGTAGGTGACTGCTGGTATCTGCTCGGTGAGTGCCCGATAGAGCTGCTCCGCCTCGGCGAGCGCGTCTTCGGCCTGCGTGCGCTCTGACACGTCCTCGACGGTGCCGACGACGTAGCGTGGGGAGGTGTCCGAGCCGCGCGTCACCGCCACGGTCAGCCGTCCGTGCAGCGTTGATCCGTCCTCGTGGATGTAGCGCTTGTCGATCTGATAGCGATCCCTGGTTCCTTTCAGCAGCTCCTGGAACAGCTGCCAGTCCGCCTCGACGTCGTCGGGATGGGTGAAGTCCACGAACGTCATCTCCCGCAGCTCGGCTTCGTCGTAGCCGAGGAAGTCCTGAAGGCGACGATTTGCGGCGACCGGATGGCCATCCAGGTCGACGATCGCCATGCCGAGGGCTGCTTCCTCGAACGCCGCCGCGAAGGCAGCCTCGCCGGCGACTTCCGGAGGCGATCGGGGTGGGAGCCCCGATTGGATCGACGATCCGGGCGGTACGGGCCTCGTGCTCATGGTGAACGCCTGGCGGCGATCCCCCCTCACGCTGGTAGCCGGTTGATCTCCTTCCCCCTCGGCGAAGACCAGCGCCCGCTTGAGCGGTGGAGAAGAGGGGCTGGGCACCGGACCTGCGCCCCTGGGGCACCCACGCGCGCCTCTTGGGGGAACGACCTGCGGATCCTGAGTTGCCATCGCAGTACGCGGGCGTCTCGGCTGCCTGGGACGGACCATGCGATCCCGCGGACTTGCGCATGTGCTCTTTCACGACCCGCGTCATACGCACGCGACGATCATGCTCAGGAAGGCCGCTACGAAAGCGCACCGTGCTCGCCCCCGCGTGTCCCGGGGTTCGAGGTGGAGGTGGAAGCGCGGTTGGTGCCGGATCTGGAGCCTGCCGGGCGCGGGCACTACTGCGAAACTGTGGTTGCCCTTTGACTGGGCCCATCCGGGAAGGGCGGTCGATGCACAGACTTCGACCAGCCCGACGCTTTCGGCCACATCCCTAGTCGCCTCCGACCAAGCGTCGGAGGCGATCCCCCAGGGCAGCCCTCACCGCCGAAGGCAGAGCACGGCGGCGAGGGTGTCGGACCATCCCAGGAGTCCGATGCGGCGGATCCCGGCTGGCACGCCCATCCCATCAGGTCTGGCCGTCACACGCAACTCGATGCCCTGCACGCATCCCTCTTTCGTTTCGGGCTTGAACTAGGAGCTCGACGCGTCGGAGAGATCGCCCATCGGCGGTAGGGTTCACAGGTGTGTACGGCGTGCATCAGTAGCTCCCTTCCCTACGTCGGAGGGCGCTCGTGTTCATCAAGGCGCAGCGATGGCGACACCACCGGAGCGCCCTCCGACATGCCTCTTTCGAAGCAGGGCCGTCGGAGACCCACCCGGACCCTGCCCCCAAACTCCCGGACGTGTTCCGTCGCCAGTTAGTCCCTCGCGGGCGGAGCAGCAACTGCGCTGTAGCTGACGGTGTCCACAACGCGGGCGGCGAGCCACGTCGTGATCGGAACGGCGGCGACCAAGCCCATCGAGCCCACGAGAGTACGGATGATCTCTGTAGCTAGGACTTCGCCGTTCGCGGCGATCCCAAGCGACTGCTCGGAGAGCGTGAACACGATCAGCAGTGGGAGCGACGCACCTGCGTACGCGAGCACCAGCGTATTCACGATCGAACCCACGTGATCGCGTCCGACTCGCATCCCTGCCCTTGCGAGGTCGCGTCGTCGCATCGTTGGGTCGGTCGAGGACAACTCCCACACGGCGGACGCTTGGGTAACGGCAACATCGTCGATCGCACCCATGGCGCCGATGATCATGCCGGCGAGGACCAGCCCAGAGAGATCGAGGTCGATGCCGAGTGCGGTCACGATGCCTGCTTCTTCACTGCCCAAACCCGATAGGTGGGCGAGTCCCACGAAGACCTCGGCGAGAACGGCAGTCAAGGCGAGGCCCGACAAGGTCCCGAGCAGGGCGACCGTCGTTCGCACCGACAATCCGTGGGCGAGATAGAGAACGAGGTAGGCGACGATCCCTGCACCAACCACAGCCACCCACACAGGTGACCCGCCGTCGAGGATCGACGGCAGCACGAAGGTAAGCAGGATGACGACCGTGCCGACGAGTCCAACGAGAGCCGCAACGCCACGCAGCCTGCCCAGCAGAATCACCACGAGGGCAAACAGACCAGCCAGCAACAACAGGGTCGGCCTCCGGTCCCGATCCACGAGCGAGTACTGAAGGCCGCTGGGAGCGTCGGGTTGGTACGCAAGCAGCACTCGATCACCGTCTGCGACTTCGAGGGAGGTTCCGACGTCGGGCACCTCGATCGGCACGATCGATCCCTCGTCCGGTCCCCCGCGGAGCTCCAACCCAGTCGTTCGGCATTCAGCTCCACTGGCCGGGTCGACGTTTGAGCACGGACCGTATTCCACTGAGACGGCGGTCGCCGGGTAGATCGCGCCTCGGTTGAGGATCCCTTGGGAATCGAGCTCGCGGAGTTTGCCTGGCCACAACGCGATGGCTCCAATCGCCAGCGCAATGGCCAACGTGACAGTGATCGCCGTCATGGCACTGACGATGCTGATCCGCATCGGCCCGGACGTGCTCGAGCGATGCGCCACGGTTCACCTCCCGCCGACCGGACGCGCTGCGCCCACTCGAATTCGAAAGTCCGCTTTCCCGTCCCGACAGGCAACCCCACTGAGACGACCGGTTCAACGACCTTGGACGGACTTGAGGAAACGACTGCGGTGAAACACCGCAAGATCGAAGTCAACTCCGCTGCCATTTGGCAGACACATCGGACCCACCAGCGTGAGCATTCCTACCTTTCGTGGTCCTGCCGCGCCGACCGCGATACCACTGGAGCGCCGCCAAGCCCTCGGTCGAAGCTCCACGTTCGTTACGATCATGGCCTTCCTTGGATAGCGAATCGAAAGGCTCTTGTCTACTACGGTTCGTCATAGTACATGGACCGAGTCGGAACAGGAACAAGCGCTTGTCGCTCTCCTTCGTGCCACTCGCGTTCGCGGCCTCTTTCCAGATCCCGATCGGGGACGGTCGCCATGGACTTTGGAAGGGCGTCAGCCTACCTACGCTTTGAGCGCTGCTTCGTCCCGTCGCTCGATACGGGCGGGAGGGAAACTCGTGAGTCGGGAACCCTTGGAGCCGTGGCTCCGTCTACTAGGCGCATGATGACACGACGGACATGGCTTCTGCTACTCGGCGCGTTCTTTACAGGCCTTGTGGGCGGATACGTGTGTGTAGCGCTGTATTTCGAAGTTCGCACCTAAGCGAGGCGATGGTACCCACTCTCCCTCGGACGATTGGCAACCGCCTGCTTTGCGCTTGCTCACCTGCCTACCCGGACGCATGCCCCCGTCGATCTCTCCGCTGCCCTCCTCGTCATAGCTACCTAGATTGAGTCGAGGAGTTGCTCGCCGAGCCAGACATCTCCTCCGTCTGCTTCTACTGCCCGTAGGGAGTCAAACCTCGTGTTTTTGAATATGGATAGGATGGCCCGTGATCTCCACCGGTCGCCAGGAGCAGAATGACGACAAATCCGACCACAACGGCGCAAGCTGGTCTTCGATGTCCTCCTCGAGCGCCTTGATCTCGGGTCTGTCGAGAACGAGCCAGCCGGGCAGGCAGCTGCCGTGTTAGAAGAACGGCTTTGTTAGCCGTTCTTGGGTGGAGAGGAGGTAGCGTGCAACCCAGTCAGGACAACGGCAACAAGCCGGCGGACTGCGGCTTTGGACTGCAGGCTCGTGGCAGCTGTTAGGGCGTGCAGGCAGTAGTCCGCGAGCTCGCCAGGCGCGATGTCGGCCCGGAGTTCGCCGATCTCCGCGCCCTCGGTTAGAAGGTCTTGGATCATGTCTCGGAGTTGGCGCTGCGCTCGCGCGACCTGCTCGTCTCGATGCAGGAACGCCGTGAGTTCGGTGTCATGGTGCCCGTGGGACTCGTGGGAGATGAGCGCGTACGCTTCCAGCACGGCTTCGAGTCGCTCGCCAGCGTCCTCCGCCTTGTCTCTGACCTCGGCGAGATACTCGAGGTGGCCCGTGACCTGACGTTCGTGCCAGGCGAGCAAGATCGCTTCGACACCCGAGAAGTACTTGTACAGCGTCGCGCGGCCGATGCCCGTCTCCTCGGCGATCTGCGACATCGTCACTGAGCGCAGCCCGTGCCTAGCGACCAGCGCCGCGGTGGTATCCATGATCGCTTCGCCAACCTCGTGGCGGTGTTCCTCGATCGTTTCGTTCCAGAGCTTCGGCATGGCTCAAGTGTATGGGACGTCGCTCTCAAGACGCTCTGACACCTAGCAAGACAGCCCCGCTGTGGATAGCGACATCATGTATCGTAAACGAAGCCGCCCGCCGAGCCGAAGGGAAGCGTCCATATGCCGGAACAGGGATCAGCCACCCCCGCTCCACGCTGGGTGAAGGTGTTCGGAATCATGGCGGTCTTGATCGTCCTGTTGGTTGTCATCCTGCTGCTCACAGGCGGTGGTGGCCACGGCCCGGGGCGCCACACTGGCGGGAATGGTGACAGCACATCCCCCCCCAGCGTCGCAGAGGATCACACTCCCCCCGTGCCGCACCCATGAGCATGGCACCCTGTCTCAGGAAGTTCGCCCTCACCGCGCATGTCATCTCCTCGGTCGGCTGGCTCGGGGCGGTCGGCGTCTTCCTAGCTCTCTCCGTGGTCATTCTGACCGGCCCAGATGCTGAGACGGTGCGGGCCGCCTCTCTCGCCATGGAGTCGATCGGCTGGTTCGTCCTCGTGCCCCTGAGCATCGCCTCGCTCGTTTCCGGTCTGGTTCAGTCGCTGGGCACCACGTGGGGCTTGTTCCGGCACTATTGGATCCTGGCGAAGCTGGCGATCAATCTCTTTGCTACGGTCGTTTTGTTGCTGTACATGCAAACGCTCGGTTACCTTGCGGGCGTAGCCGCAGACACAACATTCACCCGCGGGGACCTCGCCGAGCTGCGGAACCCATCCCCCATGCTTCACTCCAGTGCCGCGCTTCTCCTGCTGCTCGTGGCTACGACACTGTCGGTGTACAAGCCGCGCGGCTTGACTCGTTACGGGCAGCGGAAGCAGCATGAGAAGCGCGCCGAAGCGCGCTCCGGCGGGCTCGAGAATCGCGGCGTCAGGTGAGAAGCTACTCCTCGCACACGACCTGCCACTTCTCGAAACCCCCTAGCCAGGGTTGACGTCCTGAGAGGGTAATCTGACCCGCTTCAGCGTCAGCGCATTGACCGCCACGATCGCGCTCGATCCGGACATCGAGAGGGCTGCGATCTCCGGTCGCAACACCAGTCCGAAACTCGGGTCGAAGACCCCCGCGGCGATCGGCAGGGCGATGGCGTTGTACCCGATCGCCCATCCGAGGTTCTGCCGCATCTTCCGGACAGTTCCGCGTCCGATTGCGAACGCTGTGGGTACGTCGAGTGGATCCGAACGCATCAAGACCACGTCTGCAGTCTCGATCGCGACGTCGGTACCAGCGCCGATCGCGATGCCGAGATCAGCCTGCGCGAGGGCGGGCGCATCGTTCACGCCGTCCCCCACCATGGCGACCTTCCGCCCGGATCGCTGCAGTTCAGATACCTTGCTCGCCTTGTCACCGGGAAGGACCTCGGCGATCACCACCTCGATGCCGAGCTCCCCGGCGATCCGTGAAGCCGTGGCCTCGTTGTCACCGGTCAGCATGATCACCTCGATCCCCTCAGCGCGGAGATCACGCACTGCGCTCTTGGCGGTCGGACGGGGTGCGTCAGCGATGCCCAGGAGTCCGACGGCTTGCCCGTCGACGGCCACTAGCACCGCGGTACGACCACTGCGGGCGAGCTCCTCGCGCCGGACAGCCAAGCGGCCCACGTCAACACCCTCGCACTCCATCAAGCGCAGGCTTCCGACCACTACCTGGCGACCCTCCACCTTCCCGATGGCACCGTGCCCCGGGACGTTCTCGAATCCCTCGGCTCGCCCTACCGCGACACCTCGGCGCCGCACGACCTCAACGACTGCCTCCGCCAATGGATGCTCAGAGTCTTGCTCGATCGTTGCTGCGAGTCCGAGCATCTGGTCCTCGGAGAGCCCGTCTGCGATGATGTCGGTCACCTCCGGTTCGCCCTTGGTCAGCGTGCCCGTCTTGTCCACCACCACAGCGTCGATGCCCGCAGAGCTCTCGAGTGCGACCGCGTTCTTGAACAGAATGCCCCGTCCCGCGCCGAGGCCCGTCCCCACCATGATCGCGGTCGGGGTCGCCAACCCGAGGGCATCGGGACAAGTGATGACCACGACAGTGATCGCGAACAAGATCGCTTCCTCGAGGGGACGTCCGACGGCGAGCCATACGAGAAGCGTTCCGATCCCGCCGACCAGCGCGACGAGCACCAACCAGAAGGCGGCGCGATCGGCCAGTCTCTGTCCGGGAGCCTTCGAGTTCTGCGCCTCCTGTACGAGCTTGACGATCTGGGCGAGCGCGGTGTCGGCGCCGACCTTCGCGGCGCGGATCCGCAGCGTCCCGTTCTTGTTGATCGTCGCCCCGATCGCCTCGGCACCTGGCTGCTTGTGGACGGGCAGGCTCTCGCCCGTCACCATCGATTCGTCGACATCGCTCTCCCCGTCCTCGACCACGCCGTCAACCGGGATCTTCGCTCCGGGGCGGACGAGGAGCAGGTCGTGAACGGCGACGCGGGCGGTCGGAACCTCCGTGGGTTCGCCATCGCGAAACATCACCGCCATCGGTGGGGCGAGATCGAGCAGCGCGCGGATCGCGTCGTTCGCTCCACCGCGCGCGCGCAGCTCGAACCAGTGTCCGAGCAGGACGAAGGCGGCCAGCACGGTGGCGGCCTCGTAGAAGACCTCGCCGCCCCCCGTCAGGGTCACGACGACCGAGTAGATCCAGCCGGCCCCGATCGCGACTGCGACCAGCACCATCATGTCGAGGGTCCGAGCGCGAAGCGCTCGAACGGCGCCGTCAAAGAAGATCCAGCTCGCGTAGAAGATCACCGGAAGGCTCAGCAGCAACGAGAAGACGTCGTCGCGCAGACCGAAGGGTGCGGCAGCCTCGAACCCGAGCACCTCGCGACCGATCGGTGACCACAGCAGGATCGGAATCGAGAAGAACGCAGCGACCAGGAACCGGTTGCGCATTTCGTGAACCATCGCGTTCATGGACATGGCCGCGTGGCCCCCGTGACCCATCGCCTCGTGCGGAGACGCCTCCGTGTCTTCGAGCGCCGCAGCCCCCCCCGGCTCCTCCATCGCGTCGCAGATGTGGTCGGGTACCGACTGCCCTTCGCAATGCAAACCACACTCCTGCACCCATTCGCGAAGGTCGGCGACCGAGGTCCGCGCGGTGTTGAAGGTCACCGTCGCGGTCTGCGACACCGGATTCGCCTCGACCGACCGCACGCCCGGGCGGCGACCCAGAACCTTCTCGACGACCGCCTTTTCGGTGGCGTACTGCAGCCCGCCCGTGTGGAGCACGACGTCGGCGTCAGTGCTCGAAGCTCGGTCGTCGGTCGGCAGCGCGCTCATCTCATTCAGTCGATCCATCGTGCCCCTCCTCGTCCCTGATTCGCTCGCGTTGATGACCTCAGGCGGCGGTACGTGTCTCGGCGTGGTGGGCACCGGTGGTCTCCCGTTGGCGTTTGAGTGGGATACGCGAGGCGCGGAAGCGTCGCAATCGCAACGCGTTCAGCACCACGCTTAGGCTAGAGGCGGCCATCGCGGTCGCCGCCCACATCGGCGTCAGAGCCCCGAAAGCCGCAAGCGGGATCATCACGACGTTGTAGCCGAACGCCCACAACAGGTTCTCCACGATCACGCGGTGGGTCTTCTTGGCGAGCAGGAGCGCATCGGGCACGGAGGTCAGCGAGCCGCCGAGAAGGTTGACGTCGGCAGCGGCTAGCGCCACATCGGTTCCGCTTCCGATCGCGATTCCGACGTCAGCACGCGCGAGCGCCGGGGCGTCGTTGAGCCCGTCCCCGACGAATACCACCCTGCTGCCCGCAGACTGCAGGCGCTCGACCTCGGCGACCTTGCCCTCAGGGAAGACCTCGGCGGCGACCGTGTCGATGCCGACTCGCGCGGCGATCGCCTCGGCGGTGAGGCGCCGGTCGCCGGTCACCATCGACACCTTCAGCCCGAACGCCTTCAGGCGTCGGATGGCATCGGCGGCCTCCGGCTTGACGCTGTCGGACACGGCGAGCAGCCCGATCGGGACTGCGTCGCGTCGCACCGCGAAGGGGGTGAAACCCTCGCGTGCAAGCCGCTCTTCCTCGCGCACCAGCTCAACGGGCAGGTTCTCGGGTCGTCCGACCTCGATCGTCGCCCCGGCTATGGTCGCGGTCGCGCCGGCCCCGGGCTGAACGGCGTGACCAGTCGCCTTGGCCGCGATCAGCCCTCGAGCCTGGGCGCAGTCCAGGACCGCGCGCGCGATCGGGTGTTCCGAGCCAGCCTCGGTCGCAGCCGCCAGCGCCAGAACCTCGTCCTCACTGGTCCCTTCGACCGCGCCGACGGTCGCGAGCTTCATCGTCCCTTCGGTCACGGTCCCCGTCTTGTCGAGCAGGACAACGTCCGCGTCGCGCACCGACTCGAACACCTCGCCACCCTTGAACAGCACACCGAGCTCGGCGGCGCGGCCGGTTCCCGCCATGATCGCGGCCGGCGTCGCTAGCCCGAGGGCGCACGGGCAGGCGATCAGCAGCACCGCCGCCGCGTGCATCAATGCGGTCTCGGCTGTGGCGCCGGTCAGGAAGATCCAGGACAGGAACGTCACGACGCCGACACCCAGGGCAATCGGGACGAAGACCGAGGAGATGCGGTCGGCGAGGCGCTGGACGGGTGCCTTCGACGCCTGAGCGGACTGCAACAACCGCACGATCTCGCCGAGCTTGGTGTTGCCACCGGTCCTCGTGACGAAGACCACGAGCCGGCCGCGACCGTTGATCGAGGCTCCGACCACCTCGTCATCGGGACCGACATCCACGGGGACCGACTCGCCGGTCAGCATCGAGAGGTCGACCCACGACGTGCCTTCTTGCACGATGCCGTCGGCCGGTACCTTCTCGCCCGGACGTACGATGGCCACGTGCCCCGGTTTCAGTTCCTCGATCGACACGGTTCGCTCGGTGCCATCGACGAGGATGGTCGCCTGCTTGGCGCCCCTGCTCAGCAACGCGCGCGTCGCGTCGGTCGCGCTCGAGCGTGCTCTGGTTTCAAGCGTGCGCCCCAGCAGGATCAGGGTGACGATGACGGCGGCGGTGTCGAAGTAGTGCTCGTGCATGCCCGAGGCCACGGACCAGGCGCTGTAGAGGTAGGCGGCGGAGGCGCCGATCGCTACGAGGGTGTCCATCGTGGTGGAGGCGTGTCGAGCAGCCCGGAAGGCCGCGCGGAAGAACGGCCATCCGGCCCAGAACACGATCGGGGTCGTTAGCAACCAGGACATCTCGGGCGCCCACGCGCGATCGTCGAGCAGGAAGGACAGGACAAGCACCGGGATCGTGAACACGGCGGCCGATACGAACCGTCGCCGATACGCACCGTACTCCTCGTTGGGTGAGCGTTCGGCCGTGTGGGGGCGAGCCCCGTACCCCGCACCGCGGATCGCCGCGATCAACGCTTCGGGCTGCGGTTCCACCGACGCTCGAACCGTCGCCGTTCGCGTCGCCAAGTTCACGACCGCCGCATCGACCTCGTCGACACGGTCGAGGGCCGACTCGATCTTCTGAACGCATGACGCACACGTCATGCCGTCGACATCGAGCACGATCTCTCGCCGATCATCCTTCCCAATCATCTGCTCAGCGTCCCGCGAAGCGTCCGACCGCCGCCATCAGCTCGTCGATCTTTTCGTCCTTGTCGCCCTGCTGAACGCTCTCACGAACGCAGTGACGCACGTGATCGTCGAGTAGGCCCATACCCGTCGCCTTCAGCGCAGCGAGTACCGAGTTCAGCTGAGTCAGGACATCGATGCAGTAGGTGTCTTTCTCAACCATGCGCTGCAGGCCCCGCACCTGGCCCTCGATCCGCCGAAGCCGGCCCTGCAGGTCTTCCTTGCTCATCGCGTATCCAACAGTCACGCCCGTCACGGTCCTCTCTCGATGTAGTGATCGATCACATCGATCGCTCGGAGGGATCCATGTGGATGAAGTGGTCCGGATCTTGCCGGAACCGCTCCATGCAGTGGACTGAACAGAACAGGTATGTCGTGCCTTCGTGCTGCCATGCTGCGGCGGCCGTGTCCTGTTCCACCGTCATCCCACAGACGGGATCGACCATGCGAGCCTCCCTGTTGTCGTGAGGTTCGTACCATACCCCCCAGGGGTATCTCCGTCAGTCGCCTCGGTGCTGGGTCGAGCGACGACGTCCCAGCCAGCCAGGTCAGATGCGAGGTCTCGATCGCTCCCCCACCAGGCCTGGGTGCGCGGAGCGGAGAGCAGTCGTGCCCCGTTACGGAGCCCCGCTCCTTCTCAGGGGCACTCATCCTTGAGAAATACCAAGGACACCTCGCCGAGCCGAACCGTGTCTCCGTGGACAAGATCGGTTTCGATCACCCGCTGCCCATCAACGTAGGTGCCCTCACGGCTGCTCATGTCACGTAGGTGGTATCGGCCGGACCTGCGAACGATCTCAGCGTGACGCCCGGATATGCTGGCATGGTCGAGGCACATGTCACTCTCGTCGTCACGTCCCACGATGGTTCTCGTTCTAGAGAGCACGTAGGTGCCACCGAATCTCGGATCCAGGGGGGCGAGCGATGCGCGCGTTTGGGGGGGGCCAACGAACACGACTCGAGAATGCGACACCCAGGACGGGCGGCGGCCTGGTCGGAGGGATTGGGCCCAGATCGCCGTGTCGGATCGCGATGGTTCACTCTCAGCGTCCATGATGGAAAGACAATCCTCCTTCCCAAGCGGGCACGCCCAGGGTCGCAGAGGATCAGGGAGCCGGCGTTGACTCCCCGGTGGGGAAGAGGTCGGAGACACGGTGGGGCGAGCGAGGTGTGCCGCTCGTCGCCCCTTGACCCGGCTCCCTGATCCTGTCTCCTGAGGCTACTACACAGCGTCGTTGAACTTCTAGGTGACCCAGGGCTGACCGGAGCCGCTACCTCGCTCAACCTGACGCAGCACAGCGAGGGTAATTTCTCAGCTGCGGACGAGGCGTCGCGAGAGGGCCGCGGCGGCGCGGGGAAGCATCAACAGACCTGCATCAGATATGGATAGGGGTTCACCGCGTTGCCCACCGTGGAATAACCGTATGGGCTCGTCTGCACATCCGGGGGCACGGAAGGCGGATGCCACTCGAAGTGATCGTGAGGAGAGGTCCCCGCCGCGTTCCCCGAGTCCCCGTTGTAACCGATCACATCGCCCGGCCCAACCGCGCCGGTCTGCCCGACCTTGGACAGGTGGGCGTTGTACACGTAGCCCAGACCCTCGTTGCTGCTAACGGTCACCGCGATCCCACCGATACCATTGCTCGAAACCGAAGCGGTACCGGAGAACGGAGCAACGATCGGCGCGCCATAGGGACCGAAGATATCCACTCCAGCGTGCACATGACCCTCTCTCGGAGCTCCGAAACTGTTAGACACTGCGCCGGCGGGGAAGGGACACGCATCGAACGGACCGGGCCCGGAGACTCCGCTTGATCCCCCCGTGCCGACAACCACCTCGGGTTCGGGCGGATGCGCCTCCTTCCAGCGCTCCAACGCAGCTTCGCGACTCTTCAGCAGCTCCTCCGCTTCTGAACGGAGATCCTGCAACCGCTGGCGCGCGTCGGCCGCTCGATCAAATTCGGTCTGAATCGCGTCGCGCCGAAGCCTCATCTGCTCGACAAGCTGTTGCCGCTTCGCCTGAAGGTCTTGGAGTTCGCCTTCCCGCGCCTCCAACAACACACGCTCGTTCTCCACTTCCACGGCAAGATCCGAATCGTCGCCCACGATGGTGTCGAGGAACTCGGCCCGGTCGCTGAGATCGGCCATGGAGGATGCCTCCAGCAACACCTCAAGTTCGGTGGTCGTGTCCATGAACCCCAACCGCGCTCGTTCTTCGAGCAAGGCCTGGATCCGAGCGAATCGATCGGCGACGATGGAGACCTCCTCACGAACAAGTTCGAGTTGGTGGGTGGTCTCCTGGTAGGCACTCTCTGCTTCCGCGAGCTGGGTGGCCGCAAGGCTTAGATCCGACTCGATCCGCTCGAGCTCTCTCTCCTGATTGCCAAGCTCATCGTCGATCTGCGCAAGTCGATTCTCGGCCGCTTGCACTTCGTCCTTCGGGCTCGCCGCCACCGAGACCGGGAGGGCAACGATGGCCGCGAGGGCGAGGGCAACCAGTGCTGCGCCCACCCGTCGGTCAACGGGATGGCGCGCGAGAACACGGGCACAAAGTCGAGGGATAGGCATAAGTGAGCAACGATCGGAGGAAGCTCGTTCCTACGATGTCCGGTAGTAGTAGCGGCTCAACGTCGGCATGTCAACGACCCGTCTACTAGGCATTGTAGTAGACTCCAGTCTGCGCGCCTGGGGGGATCGGCCGTCCCGTCACCCTCGTCGGACATCCCCATCCGTCCGGGCCGAATCGCCCCCGGCGCGCACCTCAGGGAAAGGAGCTTCACGTGGATCAACATCGGGCAGCAGCGCTGCTTCCCCCGATCGTTGCGCTCGCTGTCATTCTGGGGGCGTGCTCGAGCGGCGACGAAACCGTAGCTAGCGCACCAAGCTCCATGCCGGCCAACGACTCGGGCATGATGGGTGATCAGCGTGTGGGGAGATTCGGAGAGCCCGCGGCCGCGTCGGAGGCCGACCGAGTGATCGAGGTCGAGCAGTTTGATCTCCTACGGTTCGAACCCACAGAAATCCAGGTAGATCTAGGCGAGACGATGCGCTTCGACGTGACCAATGTGGGCAGTCACGACCACGAGTTCGTGATCGGCGACGAAAGCTACCAAGCGGCTCATGGCGATGACATGAGCGATGATGGACACGGTGCGATGCAGGCCATGCCGAACGGGGTACTTGTCGCGCCAGGGGCGACCGAGAGCTTTGCCTGGACGTTCACCGAGCCCGGAACCTTCGAGTTCGCTTGCCACCTCCCGGGCCACTACGAGGGCGGCATGAAGGGCAGGATCATCGTTGCAGGGTGAGGAGGTGGCTGGGACCTCCCGCTTGGGGGCTCTCGCGCGGCTGTTCCTGTGGATCGTGGGCGGCGCCTGCGTTCTGATCGTCGGCGGTTTCGGACTCGCCCTCTTCTTCCCCGTCGATCCCGGAACCTCGGGAATCACCCCTGCGAACTTTCGGGCGGTGGCCCGAGCCGATCACGCGCCGGCACCGACCTTCCAGATGCCGGGACTGGATCCCGGTTCGCGGATCGATCTCGGACGATACCGGGGGAAGGTCGCCGTCGTGAACTTCTGGGCGTCATGGTGCGCCCCGTGTCGCAAGGAAGCGCCCGGCCTGGCGCGGATGGCACGACGACACCGACCAATGGGGGTTGCGTTCATCGGTATCAACTACCGTGATTCGACCGCCGCCGCGAACGCCTTCGTCGATGAGTTCGACCTGGACTACCCGCACGTGTTCGACGAGGCGGGGGAACTGGCCGCAGACTACGAGCTGCAGGGGATCCCGACGACCTACGTGATCGCAGCCGACGGGGACCTGCTCTACGAGTTGACCGGATTCGTCACCGAGGAGGTCCTCATAGGCGCGATCCAGGACGCCCAGAATCACACGAGCAGCACCTGAGAATGCCCTCGCTCTAGAGGCGAGAACGCTCGTGCGGAACATGACAGACCGAGTGCGCGATCTCTTCGCGACGTTGCGAATCGGCGCTCGCCGAACCGGGCACCCAGATCACCATCTGTGTGAGAAGCAGTCCCGACAGCAACGCCAGCACGATCGCCGGTCCACGTCGATGTGAGGGACTAGGATGGACCAGGCGGCGAATCCGGTGCGCAAGGTGATCGGTCACACCTCCGAGCGATGCTGCCGGCGGCGCAGAGCGAGCCTGTTCCGAGACGTGCAGCAGTGTTCTCGCGACGACCAACGGATCTCCCACAGACCTTGCCGCAGCGGCATCGGCCGAGGTCTCCAGGCCGGCGATCACCATCCGCATCGAACGATCGATCGGCGGGATGAACCAGAACGCGCGGGAGATCACATGAGCGCTGGTGAACACGAGCAGGTGGCCTCGCCGCACATGGGCACGTTCGTGTTCCAGCACGGCGTTGATCTCCGAGGGCTCGAGCTCCGCCATCAGGCGCGTCGAGACGATGATTCGTGGCCGAAGAACCCCGGTGGCGAAGGCCACCGCGTGCTTACTCTCGATCAGGACGACCAAAGCCCCAAGGGCGGCGCTGCGTTCGACCCGGGCAGAGTCCTTGGCCGCCAAGGCACGGATGCGGCGCGTCTCGATAGCGGTCCGCACGATCACGTATCCGAGACGAGCCATGCCGGCCACGATGAGCACGGAGATCACGATCCGAGACCAGTGGGCCACGGGATGCTCGAAGATGCGCGCGGCCGCGTCCAAACAGACCTCGATCGCAGCGGGCACCCCAGCGGCACCCAGCGCGTGAGGGCTCACCAGAGAGGAGAGCAGGAAGAACGACCCGAGTGAGAACCCCGTCAGCGAGCACAGCCCGACTGCGACGAGCTGGCGGCTGCTCCCACGGGCGATCAATGGCCGCCAGGCGATCATCGGAAACAAGATGAACACTCCAAGGATGGCGGTGTAGGCGACGGGATGCACGCTATCCCTTCCTCGGGTGGCGACGCTCACGCTCGACATCACGGATCAGGGTACGCAGGGAAACGAGGTCGTCCTCCCCCACGCCGCGCACGAAACCGAGCAAGGCCGCCTGGCGATCCGTGGTGCGAGCTAGGACCTGGTCGACCTCCTTCGCGACGTAAGCGTCTCGCGTCACGCGCGACCGGTAGAAGTACGCGCGCCCGGCGCGGCTGCGCGAGACCAAACCCTTGGTGTGCAGACGATCCAGGACCGTCATCACCGTGGTGTAGGCGAGGCGGCGCCGTCCGGGCAGCAGATCGAGTACCTGTCGCACGGAAAGGCGCTCATCGGAATCCCACAGACGGTCCATGATCTGCAGTTCGAGCGGTCCTAGAGGGGTCGATCCCTTCACCGTTCAGCGTCCTCCTTCCCCGAGGTGGTCGGAGCATACGTCCGTCCACGAGTGACGCGCCATCGCAGTGCCGTAGCGATCGCCACCGCGACGACGACCAGCGATGCCCATTGGCTGCCGGTGAGACCTCCGATCCGCTGGTCGATGCGCACCGAGTCGGTGAGCAGACGCACGACGCCGTACCAGACCCCGAACACCAAGGTCAGCGTGCCCTCCCGTGGTGCTCTCCTCCGCAGCCACAGGAGGAAGGCGAGCAAGGCCGCGGAACTGACGAGATCGTACAGCGCGGTCTGATGCACACCGGAGCCGCGAACCACGCTGCCGTCGTTAGCTCGAAGCGTCGCTCCGCCCGGATCCACCGTCGCTACGGATCCATCGGACAACTCGGCGCGGAAGCTTCCGACCGTGCAATCCTCGTCTGCCCGCTCTACGCACTGGAAGGGAGGAGCGAGTTCTCCGGTCGTGTACTCGAACCCGAACGGGCTGTCGGTCGGTCTGCCGAGATGATCCCCGATCGCGAGGTCCCCGACCCGTCCGAGGGTGATGCCGAGGGCCAGCGCGATTACGGCGGCGTCTGCGACTTGGAGGAACCGATAGCCGCGGCGACGCAGCAGGGGCAGATTGGCCAGCACCCCTCCGGCGATCCCGCCGAGGAGGCTGAACCCGCCTTCCCAGAGGCGAAACACGTCGCCGATCGAACCGAGCTCGGACCCATGCCCCACCACGTACGCGAGCCGGGCACCAACGAGCGCGCCGACGATCGCACGGATCGCGATCGCATCGACGTCCCTCGCATCGACGCCGACCCGTCGGGCACTCCGGCGCATCGACCAGAGACCGGCGACGAAGCCCGCCGCGATCGCGATCCCGTGCGGTGAGATCGCGACATCCCCGAGATGCACCCTGTCCACGATCGGCCAGGAAACTCCACCTATCACGGCGAGAGGTACGGGTCGGCAGGCTGGGGGATCGACCGCACCTGTGTGGGGACGACGAGTACCTCTCTGCCCACGGGATAGACGGCACCCGTGACGCGGTACCACGAATCGCGGGATAGCGAACCTGCCCCCGTCCAGTTCACGACCCTGATCCGCACCAACAGGGCGTCGGCCACGCAGCAGCTGATGAAGAACCGATCCAGGTAGAACTGGTCGGCGACGGGCGTGTCGTCCTGCCCCAGAAAGCCCTCGAGGGTCACGGTATCCCCAGCCCGATCGATCAGGGCGCGCTGTCCCTCCGGTGTTGTTTGAGCGCTGGCAAGGTCGAGCATCGTGAGCCCACCGGATGCGGAGAACTGAGCGTTCCCGATCCATCCGACGCGCGTCACCGAAGCGCGCCGATCCGCGGCGAAAGAGTCAAGTGTCGTGGGCGGCAACGAGAGCAGCAGGATGACGGGGGCGATCATGATCAGCGTGCCGCCGACGGTCGCAAAGGTCGCAGGCTCGGATGCCCTGGACCGGGCGGTGGCGAGCCGGACCACTGCCGCGAAGGTGAGACCGATCGCGCCGACCGGCACCACCCACGCGATGCGGGGAGACAGGTACAACCCGACCCGACCCATCAACAGGAGGATCCAGAACGTGGCAGCCCAAGCTCCGAGCCCCGCTGCCTGGACGAGCCGCGTCGCACTCCACCGAGGGCCCGTCATCCGCTCAGCACTTCCAGCCAGAGACTCCCCACGAGGGTGACGGTGGCCGCGGTGATCGCGATGACGCCGACGAGGCCTCGGCGGAACGTCCCCGCGTACAGGGCTGTGAGCTTGGTGTCCATCATCGGACCGAACACAAGAAACGCGAGCTGTGATGAGGGTCCGAACTGCACGAATGAGGCCGCCACGAAGGCATCGGATTCCGAACACAACGACAAGAGGAACGCCAATCCCATCATCGCGAGGACACTGAGAACGGGGATCCCGGCGACAGAGTCGACCCAGCCCTGGGGGACGAACGTCTGGAAGGCCGCGGCCACTAGAGCGCCGAACACCAGGAATCGGCCCATGAAGAGGAAATCGCCGCTCAGGTGTTCGGAGAATCGTTGCCTCCTCGTGTCGTGCTCGCCGGCGTGACCTCCACCTGATCCTTGTCGATCCTCCTGACGACGTAGCAGGAGTTCGGCCGCGGAGGCCTCGCCCACTACCCACCCCACCGTGACGGCGACGATCAACCCGAGGAGGAACCGACCTCCCACCATGAACCACATCGACGAGCGACCTCGGTATGCGACCAAGGTTGAAAGCAAGACGACAGGATTGAGGATCGGGGCCGCAAGCATGAACGTGACGGCGGCGCCGGGCCGCAGCCCTTTCGAGACGAGTCGCCTGGCGACAGGAACGGAGCCGCATTCGCAGACGGGGAACGCGAAACCCCCCAGCGCGGCTGCGGGTACCTGCAGGGCCGACGGAAGCTTGCCGATCCTGAGGAACGCTCGTGAAGGAACGAGCACCTCGATCGAAGCCGACGCGAGGGCGCCCAAGAAAACGAAGGGCAGCGCTTCGACGAGAAGCGAGCCAAAGACCGTTAGGTAGTTCCGCGCCCAAGGCTCTGTCCACGGCTCGGTGATCTGGAGCGCGAGGGGCAACCCCACGACGACCGCGAGAACCAGGATCAGGAGTCGGGTCCGACCGGGCGGCGCGCGACGATGCTCTCCACTCGTCCGGAGCCTCGAACTCAGTAACTCCTTGGCGGCCTCGGGGGGCGCGATCGCTGAAGGTTCTTGCGACGACGGCGGAGCGCTGGCCACAACCTTAGTCTACTATGACACGTAGTACATGCATGGGGACCGAACCTCCTCGGACACCTCTCCTTTTGCCAAGCGTTCATCGAGGAGCTCGCGCACTCGGCCTGTGCTCGTGGTTGACTCTGCCGCGAAACGCCAGGTAGACGATCGCGACTATCGCACCCCAGAACACGATCATCCATTCGCTTTTCCAATAGCGCCGCTACGACCTGAGATTTGGATCGCCTCGATTGGGGCGCTCATCTGGCGAGGTCTTCACAGTCGATCGAGCGAGCGGAACGATGAGCGTCGTCAATCTGGAGGATGGATCCGCACAGATGTCGCAGCGCTTGAGGGAGTCCCGGAAGCGTTGCGCGTGTATCCCTGAGCCGATCGCCAAGCTTGAGACGGCTACAGGCTCTTGAAAGCGATTGCTACCGCCTTCGAAATTGCAGGCAACTCACAGCTTGGCCCGAGCGCGGGCTTAACTCGATCCACTCGCTCGCTGGACCGACAGGGTCGATCGAAGCTGATGATGGCGGACGGCCACGGCGGTCACCGGCGACGATGACGGACTCGATGCATGAGGGGCGCGAGAGAATGGGCCCGCTGACATGGTTTCTCCAGGTCCTCAGGCGATCTCGGAGACTTCGTGCCCGTTGTGACTAGCGTCTGAAGGTTGAAGTCTCTGCCGCAATCTCCAGGGCTCGCAGCCGGTCAAGATGGGGAAACCAACCCTCTCGACTTGGCTCTGTCACCACCCCGAGCTAGTGTCTCCAACGATGACCGTTGCAGTGCAAAAGTTGCGAGAAGAGGACACTGTCGAGGTCTATCTCGCACGGTGGCTGACCCACATGCGGTCGCGCGTCCGCGGCCGAACGTGGCAGGGGTACGAATGTCTGATCCGCTGCCACGCAGTCCCAGCCTTAGGTTCCAGGGCCTTAGCGGACCTGGAGCCGTTGGACCTACAGGAACTGTACGGAGGCCTGCTTGAAGGTGGATTGTCCGCAGGCACTGTGCTGAACCTGCACCTGGTACTCACCAATGCCTTCGGGCAGGCGGTTCGGTGGCGCCTTGTCTCCCCGAGTCCCATGGAGGGCGTCCAGCCTCCCCGACCACGCCGAGCTGACACCCCAACGATCGGGATCGAGGCGGCCGAGCAGCTACTTGCAGCCCTGGTCGGTACACCGATGCAGCTCCCGGCGGCCATCGCAATCGCCACGGGCATGCGACGAGGCGAGATCCTCGCACTGCGGTGGTCCGACCTTGACGCGGACCTCACGATCGCGCAGGTGCGGCGATCCCT
>JBBDNU010000054.1:20379-34354 GCA_040877365.1 Planctomycetales bacterium | reverse complement strand
GGCTGACCGCCAACTCCATGATGTCCATCTTCATCGCCAGGTCGGCCTGCAACTCCAGCGTCTTCCCGTCGAACACCAGGACGTGGCTGGGGAGATAGGCGCTCGGCCCGCGCATGCCCCGCCACCTGCCGACGAACAGGGCGCCCGCCGTTTCGGAGGCGGCGCCGCGCAGCGGGAACAGATCGTCGTAGACCTTTTCGCTCCGGGCGACGATCTTCGGGCGGCCTTCGGAAAGGTCGATGCGCATGATTCGCCCCGGCGCATCGCGTTCCGGCATGTGAAATGCAATCCGCCCCTCGGGAGTGCCGATGCTGTAGCCATTGGACCTTTCCGCCCCCATCGGCTGCCTCTCCCGCTCCTGGAATTCCGCGGGATCGAGCGTGCCGTCGACGGTCGGGTTGCCGGGATTGTCCGTCACCACCAAGCGCTGGACGACGTCTCCCGTTTCGAAGGAGACCGTGATGATCGTCCCGAACCACCGGCTCGACAGGTCCACCTCCGGCCAGCGAATGGTGCTCAAGACGGGCGTTCTTCCCTCATGCTGGACGATCGGAGACTTTTCGCGCAGGGAGAACGTCGGCAATCGCTCATCGGTCGATTTCTTCCGCCACTCGACCGCGGACCACTGCGCTCCGAACTTCGCTCTTCCCTCCCGAGCTTGCTCGCTGCTCGCGTGGGGCAGCAGCACGGTGTCGTTCGCATCGCGAGAGAACGCCATCACGGGAATGGGCTGAGGCAAATAGTCGTGGTAGCGCTGCGCTTCGTTGTACGGCAGATAACCTGCGTTGACCTCGCTCAGATCGCTGGTCCGCAGCACTGTGAGGCGGTGCGCGGGCTCCATTCGCCCCTCGCTGGTGAACATCGAGACGATCGCCAGCAGACGACCATCCGGGGACACGCACAGGTCGGGCGTGTATCCCAGAGTCTTCCTGGCGAGCACTTCGCCCGAGTCGAAATCGACCAGCAGCACCTCGGGCGGCAAGCTCGCGGCGCCCAGCTCGGTGGGGAACTTCACCCAATCCAGCAACACCGCCCGATGCCGCGCTTGCGGCTTTGGTTGGGCTTCATCCCCTCGCGGGCCCGCGCGTGGCTGCGCTTCTCCTGCCGGGGCCGGCTGCGGATGCGACGCGTCGGCTTCGCGCCGCTCGAGGATCCCCAGGGCGACGCCGCGCAGCGCCGCGGTCCGGACTGCGTTGTCGGGTTCCGCCCGCGCCCACTCGAACGCCGTCTTCGCGTCGTCCGCTTTCGCCTGATGGTAGGCGACCATGTGAAGTGCGCGGCCGCCGCGGTTCGGCACGATCTCGACCGCCCGCCGGAACGTGGCGGCGGCTTCGTCGAACTGGCCGGCCGCGCGCTGCGCGGCGGCGACTTGCGCGAGGGCCGTCGCACTCGCGCCGGTCGCCACTGCTTCGCTTCGTTCGGCGGTCGCGAGGGCGCCGTCGAAATCCCCCGCCTTGGACTGGACGACGGCGATCAGCTCATAGCTCTGCATGGCGACGCCTCCCGCGTGGCGGACATGCAGCCGGGCATTTTCGAGAGCCCCCTCGATGTCGCCCGCCTTGGCCTGCGCCTCGATGACCAACCGCCGGTTCTGCGGAATGATCGAGTTCACCGCCTTGCGGAACGTCTTGCGGGCGGCGTCGCGATCGCCGAGCTTCATCTGCACCACGGCCGCGGTTCTCAGGACGTGGCTTGCGTAGGCGTCGTTGGGGAAACCGGCGTCCCCTCCCGGCGGCACGTCGACGGCCAACGCCTTGTCGAGCACCTCCCTGGCCCCTGCAGGCTTCGCTTGATCGAACAGGATTTCGGCGAGGCTGGAGAGGACACTCGCCTTGTAGATCGGGCTCCCGATCGTCTCCGCCGTTCGGACCGCCGCGTCGAGGTCGCCCCGCTCGGCCTGAATTCGGGCGATGTCCAGGACCACCGACGATTTCAGATAGTCGTCTTCGATTCGCCCGAGAGTCTCGAGCGCGGCGTCGATCTTTCCCGCCTTCACGAGCGCCCGCGCGACGAGCACGTCGGTCCGGGTGCGGCTGCTGCCGACGGCGCTCATGGCCGCATCCCACGACGTGCGTCCGGCATTGTACGCCGCGATGCCTGCGCTGCTGGTGGCGTCGACGACTTTGACCGCGGTATCGACGACGCCTTGAACGTCGCCGCGCTGGGCGTGCAGCTCGGCGATCCGGAACAGGACCTGCGCTTTGCCGTCGGGACTCGTGATCCGCGGGAGAATTTCCGCGACGGCGGTCGGATCGCCGCGCTCGGCGACCGCCTCGGCGATCCGCACCAGAGCGCGATTCCGCTCCGACTCGTCCCCGATCGAAGCCGTGGTCTCGATCGCGCCGGCGCGGTCTCCGGCCCTTGCCTGGGCGGCCGCGATCGCCGAGAGTTCGTCGGACTTTTTCGGCATTCGCTCGGCGAGTTCCAAGGCGGCCCGCACCTCGCCGGCGCGGGCCAGCAAGGCCGGCAGACCGCTCCTCGTCCCCGTGGCCTTGATCGCCTCATCGACGATCTCGCGAATGTCGATTGCCTCCTCAATCGGCGGCGGGGCGGGCGCGAGTTGTTCGGGATCGTTTGCGACGGGCGCGGCCGGGGCGGTGTCCGCTTGCAGGCGGAGCATCGAGCCGCCAGCGGTCAGCGCGAGCGCCAGCGCGGCGGCGGTCAGGGTCCAGCCGCGGCGGCAGCGCGGTTCAATCCACCGGCGGTGTTCGAGCAGCATGGCGATTCTCCGGTGCAGGTGCGAGCGGCGATCGATCACTCCCAACGCCGGCGCCGCGGGCGAGTACAGCCGGCCGCGCGCCAGTCGAACGAGGAACTCCGCGTAATCCGCGGCATCGTCGCCGCCGTGCCGGGCGGCGGAGGCGTCGGCGAGGAAATCCTGGCAGAGCCGCATCTGCCGCCGCAGCCACCACACGAACGGCTGATAGCAGAAGACCCACTGCGCGGCGGCGGCGAGATACCACGTCCACAGGTCGCCGCGCTCGATGTGCGACCACTCGTGCGCCAAGGCGAAGTCGAGCTGCCGGGCGAGCGGCCGGCGTGAGCCGGCCGGTGGGTTCCCAACTCCGTGGTCGCCGCGCTCGTGCGGACGCCACCGGGGGGCTGACGCCTCCCGCTCGCCGCCGCACATCCGCCGCGGGAGGACGATCACTGGCCGTCCCCACAAGTACGTCACCGGCGCGTCGATGCGGTCGCTCAGCAGTAACCGGACGCGGCGGCCGCCGGGGCTGGCGATCTCGGCGAGTCGTTCGCCGCAGCATGCGGGGGCGGCCGCGGCGGAGCGGTGCAACCGCCACAGGCCGAAGATGCCGAGCGCGCCCCGCAGCGACAGGAGCGCCAGCATCGCGAAATAGACTGCGACGAGCAGGCGGGGCAATTTCTCGCGAATTCCGGCGGCGGGTGCGTCGCCGGACTCGTCCGCCACGAGGAATTCCGCCTCCTCCCAGAACGGCTCGTCGAACGCCGGCAGACCGGCATCCGATTCGTCCGCCGCCAAGTCTCCACCGGCCTCGCTCCCAGTCTCCGCGCTGGCGACCTGTTGATCGAACGCCGGCCCATCCGCGAGCCGCGGTGCGTGCGCCTCTGCGACCGGCGCGGGAACGAGCGACTCGTCGGGAATGGTCGGCTCGTCGAGAACGGCCGCGCCGACCGGAGCGCCGCCGGCGAGCCAAGGCAGCGGCCACGTCGGCCATCCCGGCAGCGTTCCGATGAGAGGCGCGAGCAGGCAGGCGGCGAGCGTGAGCTCGATCAGCCGCAGCCGCTTGACCGGTTGCCGGCAGGCGAGGACGCCAACGCAGCCGATCGCCGAGAGCACCGAGCCGACGAGGGCCGACTGCGCCAGCCAGTGCCAGAGGCTTTCGGGACCGGGCATGTCACTTCTCCCGCTTCTTCCGGGCCTTTTTTCCGCGGCGGGCCTCGGCGATCAGCCGTTCGAGGCGGTCGAGCTCCTCGGGGCGGACGTCGCCGGCTTGCATCAGGCTGAGCACGAACTCGTGCAGGGCGCCGTCGAAGACGCGGTTCAGGAACCGTGAGCCGGCCTGCTCGCGGGTGTAGACCGGGGAGTAGAAGAAGGTGCGTCCGGCGGCGCGGTGCGTGACCAGCCCCTTCTTCTGCATGATCCGCAGTTGGGTCTGGATGGTATTGAAGGCCTGCTCGCCGCGGGGGCACATCCGCTCGTGGACCTGGCGGACGCTGGCTTCGCCCAGTTCCCAGAGGGCCTTGAGGATTTCGATCTCGCGTTCGGTGGGGACCGGTTCGGCCATAAGCGTGGTTCCCGCGGATTCACCTAACCTATTCAGTTAGGTTCCATCGTCGCGGAGGGATCGCGGGTTGTCAAGAGAGAATGGTCGGAGCGCATCTGACTGGCTGGCCGAAAACCCGCTTGTATGCTGAATATCAGCTCACCCTGACCCTCTCCCCCGCAAAGCCCCTCACCCACTGAGCAAGCGGGAGGGGACTGATCGTCCCAAGCAGCCGCTTGACACGGCTGTGCCGCGGCGGACAATCGAAGCGGGCGAATCCGCGGCGCATCATCCGAGACGGCTTCATGCAGGCGCGACTGGTTCCCGCCGATGGACAGGAGGCGTACGAGATCGACCGCGACGTCACGCTCGTCGGCCGCAAGGAGGGGCTGTGCGACCTGGTCGTCGGGCGGGGCAGCGTGTCGAAGCTGCACTGCGTCGTCGTCAAGACCGACGGGCTGCTGTACGTCCGCGACCTGGGCAGCACGAACGGGACGAAGGTCAACGGCCAGCGCGTCGTCCGCGGGGCGCTGCTGCCGGGGGACGAACTCGCCTTCGCGGGGGAGAAGTACCGGGTCGAGCTCGGCCCGCGGAAGGCGGCGGCGCAGGCGGAAGCGACGGAGTATCTCGACCTCGGGAACGCCGCCCCGGCCGAGTCCGCAGACAGCCTCGACGTCCCGTTGAAGCCGGAGGAGTGAGGCGGAAGGCAGAAGGCAGGAGGCCGTCCGCAGGAAAGTAGCGCGGGGGTGCAACTGACAGCGGACGACTGACAGCGGACAAGCTCCTCACCCCGCCGCCCGCAACTGCAGCTCGTCCGCGTTGAGGGCCACGATCGCGATGCCCAGGCGGTCGGCGAGCTTCACCACTTCCTCGCGGTCGAGGAGGATCGTCTTGTCGCTTTCGACGGCGAGCACCCGCCCTCCCGCTTCCTGCATCGACTTGAGCGTCTCGACGCCGATGGTCGGCACGTCGAACCGCATGTCCTGCTGCGGCTTGGCGACCTTGACCACGGTGAACCCGCCCCGCTTGCACAACAGGCCCGCGCGGCGGATGCACTGGTCGGTCCCCTCGATCGCCTCGACGGCGATGACGGCGGTGTCGTTGACGACGACCGTCTGACCGACGTCGAGGCGGCCCATCTCCTTGGCGAGGTCCCAGCCGAAGCGGATGTCCCGCCACTGGGCCGGGGTCGGTTTTCTGCGAGTGAGGAACCCGTGGTTCACGAGCAGCTCCGGGCAGTAATCGAGTGCGGATTCGAAATGGATCCCGTCCCGCGCGAACTCGCGGATGACCGCCATCAACAGCGTGTCGTCCTGCTTGTTCTGGCGGGCGTAGGTGAACCACATATGGAGCGTCCGCCAGTCGGGGAGCAGGCGGAAGAGGCGGAACGGATGGAACAGGACCGTCTTTTCGATCTTCCCCGCCATCACCGCGGTCTGCACGCCGGCCCGCTTGAACAGCCGGATCGCGCGGCCCACGCGGGCCAGCGGCGAGCAGGCGAAGTCGTCGCAGACGTCGGCCAGCTCGTCGGGGGCCATCCCCAATACGCCCACGCAGAAGACGGAGTGTCCCGCGGACTGCGCGGCCCGGGCGAAGGCGATCGGAAACCGTCCGCTGCCGGCGAGCAGGCCGAGACGCCGCCCCGGGGGGCCGCCCGGCGGCGACGCGATGTCGGAAGGAAGTTCCATGAGGCGGATCATGCGGCTTCGGTCGCGGCGGGTCCGGTGCGCGATTCGAGGAGTTGCGCCAGCTTTTCGACGCGGGCCTCGAGCTCGCGGAGCTGCTTGCGCATCTCGGGGAGTTTCTTCTGGGCCATCGCCGCCTTCATCGCCTCGGCGACGGGACCGGCGGGCAGGCCGATGTACGTTTCGCCGGGGGGGACGTCCTTGTGGACGCCGGCTTTCGAGCCGACCGTGCAGCCGGCGCCGAGGTGCACGTGGTCGGCCACGCCGACGTGCCCGGCGCAGACGACGTAATCGCCGGTGGTGACGGAGCCGGCGAGCCCGACCTGCGAGACCATCAGGTTGTGCCGGCCGAGCTCGCAGTTGTGGGCGATCATCACGAGATTGTCGAGCTTGGTCCCCGCGCCGACGACGGTGGCGCCGATCATCGCCCGGTCGACCGTGGTGCAGGCGCCGATCTCGACGTCGTCCTCGATCCGCACGGCGCCGAAGTGGGGGACCTTGACGTGCTTCCCTTCGACCAGTCGATAGCCGAAGCCGTCGGCGCCGATCACCGCCTGCGCGTGGAGAGTCACGCGATGGCCGATCGTCACGTCGGGATAGAGAACGACGTGCGGATGGAGAGTGACGTCGTCGCCGAGGCGGCAGCCGGCGCCGATCACCACGCCGGGATGGATCTCGCAGTTCGCGCCGATGACGACGTCGTCGCCGATTTGCGCCTGCGGATGGACGTTGGTCCCCGGCCCGATCTTCGCGGAGGGGCTGACGTGGGCGTCGGGAGAAATGCCGATCGCCCGCCGCGGCCGCGGCGGGCGGAGCTGCGCGAGCGTGGCGACGATCGCCGCGAGCGGGTCGTCGACGAACAGCACGGTCTGCGGCGGCCGGGGGGGGAGGAGATCCCGCAGTCTGCGCCCGACGAGGACCGTCCCGGCCCGCGACTTCGCCAGCCGCTTCAAGTTCTTTTCGTTGGCGACGAAGGTCACGTCTTGCGGGCCCGCGTTTTCGAGCGAGCCTCCATCGGCGATGACGCGCTCCGGATCGCCGAGCAATTCGGCGTCCAGCAGCCGTGCGAGGGCTCCGGCCGAGAGCGGCATGTGCGGGAGTCCTTTCCCGAAGATGGCGGACGAGGAGAGAGTCGCTCGGGGGGGTTGTAACCCAAGGCGGCGACTGGAGGCAAGAGGGATTGGGGAGAAGGAAGAAGGAAAGCAAGATGGAGGAAAGAATAAGTTGCGAGTTGCAAGTTCCGAGCGGACACCTCGCGCGTCATGCCCGCGAAGGCGGGCATCCAGCCGGTGAACGGACGGTGCTGGATTCCCGCCTGCGCGGGAATGACGGTGGTTCCAAGCGTCCTTTCTTCCCTCTTCGTTCTTCCTTCTTCTTTCTTCGGACGTCGCTCTCGTGATACATTACCCAACCGGCGGGTGGGCCGACGGTGCGACTCCAGCGACAACGGAATCCTTCATGGCGGTGCGGGGAATTCGGGGCGCCACGTGCGTCGAAGTGGACGAGCCGGCGGAAGTTCTCGCCGCCACGCGGGAGCTGCTCGAAGAGATCCTCCGCGCCAACGGCATCGACGATTTCGCCGAGATCGTTTCGGCGATCTTCACGACGACGGCGGACCTGACCTCGACCTTCCCGGCGGAAGCGGCGCGACGGCTTGGAATGAGCCAGGTGCCGCTGTTGTGCGCCTGCGAAATTCCCGTCCGCGGTGGGATGCCGCATTGCATCCGGGTGCTGCTGCACGTGAACACGGACCGGTCCCAGGCGGAGATGACGCACGTGTATCTTCGCGAGGCGAAGCAACTCCGGCCGGACGTGAACAGCGCGCAGTGAGCGGGCGACGACAGCCGGCGGGCAACGCCCCGCCGAGTGCCTGGCACGTCGCTGCATGACAAACGCTTCGAATCTTCGCCGGCTGCGCAAATCTTGACCACGGATTTCACTGATGGGCACTGATGAAGAATGAATTATCCGTGCTCATCCGTGCCCATCCGTGGTGATATCGTTGGGAGTGGTCTTCAATGATAGGAAACGATTCATGCCCCGCGATCGAAACAGACTGATGCGATTCTTCCTTCTCCCGATTTGTCTGTTCCTGCTGAGTAGTTCGCTGCGCGCCGCCGAGGAGGTCGTCATCGACGACTCCGCTCCCGGGTTCGCACAGCGGGGGTTCGAAATGGTCGAGGCCGCGGGCGCGCGCGGCGGAACGCACGCGCGGGCGGAGAAGCTCGGCCGCGCCGATTTCGCCCGGTTTCCGCTCGGCCGCGCGGGACGGTACGACGTGTATCTCCACTGGGGCGACGTCGCCGACGCCGCGACCGACGTTCCCTTCGCCGTCAAGCACGCCGGCGGGCTCGCGCATCAGTTCTTCGTGCAGCGAAACAATCCGGGCTGGCACTTTCACGGCAGCTACGAGTTGACGGAAGGCTCCTACGCGCAGTTGGCCGGCGTGAGCGCCGACGGGCCGGTCGTCGCGGACGCGGTGAAGCTCGTGCCGACGACGCCGCGCATCGTCGAGCGCCAGGCGAAGGACACGCTCACCCCGGTCGAGCTGAACCTCGGGGATGAATTGCGGTTCGCGCTCCGCGACGGACAAGTTCGCCGCGTCAAGCTGCTCGCCACGAGCGCGAAAATTCTCGACGGCGAGCCGGGCCAGGTGCGGAAGTACGCCTTCGACGCCACGCTCGAGCTCGACGGCGAGCGGCAGGTGTTCGAGCGGTTCGTCCCCGATCAGCGGAGCTTCTACGAGCCGCTGGAGAAGGACGGCCTGCGGCTGTGGCTGGACGCGGTCTCCGACATCTTCACCGACGACGGCGGGTTCCTGGAGGAGAAGGGGCTGGCCACCGGCACCGCCTGCCGGCCGAAGCGGAAGGCGCGGCTCGTGGTCAACGACGCGCGGGACCACATCTGCCCGGAGAAACTCGCGTGGTGGTATCCCGAGACGAACGACCGGCTCGACATTGCGAACTGCTATCGCGGCGAAGACTGCTGGATGGGTCCGTACAACGGCACGGTCGCGCACGGCGGGCTCGATTACAACATGAAGTCGGGCACGCCGCTGTTCGCCCCGCTCGCCTTCGACGACCACTGGCTGTTCGACTCGCTCGCCGCCGGCGACGTCAACAACCGCTGGCGCGGCGTGCGGAAATGGGAGAACGGCAGCGTGTGGTGGCTGCAGGCCCACCATCTCAACCGCATGCTGGAAGCGGAGCGGAAGCCGCTCGCGCGGGGGACGAAGTACGCCGAGACGGCGGGGGTGCACGTCGGCGCCCACCCGCACACGCACTTCCAGTTCCGCGTGTTCGAGGAGGGGGAGTCGTACTGGCTCGATCCGTGGATCGTGTTCTGGCAGACGTTCCGGGACAACAAGACGAGCGGACAATGACTTCGATGCGCCGAATCGGCGGGTGTTACCCGCCGGCTATTCCGAGAATTCGGGCCATGTTTCCGCCGAGGATTTTCGCGAGCTCGTCCGGGGCGAGGGGGGGCGTGCGGTCGGGGCCGGGGAGGGCGAGCGATTCGACCTTCGCCTTCTCGACGAGCGGGCTGCACAGGGCCCCGTCGCTGGCGAACGTCACCTTGTCCACGCCCGCCTCGGCGACCCACTTCCGCATCTCCCAGTAGCTCGCGAAGCCGGAGGTGTCGAGGTACACGTTTTTCCGCGTGCGGGCCAGTTCGCAGAACGCCTTGGTGTGCGTGCTCCGGGGGTCGTTCCAGGCGCCGAGGTGCGGGAAGATGAACGTCACGTCGGCGAAGTCCCGCGTCAGCTCCTCGACGATCTCCGGGATCTGCAGGTGGATTTTCACGACCTGGATGCCGGCTTCCGCGACCTTGTCGAAAATCCGCCGCACGGTCCCCTTCAGCTCTTTGCCGGCGCTCTCTTTCGCGAATTCGCCGTGCAGGAGCTTGAGCCCTTTCCACGGCGGCTGGGCGACGCGCTTCAGCTCGCTTTCCCAATCGGCGTCCTGCGGCCGGATGTGGCCGAACGGGATGAACCGTTCGGGGTGCTTCTCATAGGCGGCGAGGGTGCGGTCGTTGGATTCGCGGGAGGGGGTCCAGGTCGTGAGGATGATTCCCTGGTCGATCTTCGCCGCGTCGTAGTGGGCGAGGACTTCGTCGAGCAGCCCGTCCCAGTGCTTGCCGACGACTTCGAGGTGCATCATCCCGTCGATGACGAGGGGTTTCGAATTCCCGCTCGTCGGATCGTCGGCGGCGTTCGCGACCGCGCCCGCGAGGCCGAGCGCGCCTGCGGTCCAGACGGTTTCGCGCAGAAAATCGCGTCGCGAAGTGCGAGCGAGTTCGGGCATCGGGCGTTCTCCGTTTCCGTCGGTTTCGTCAGGCGTCGTCTTGCTCGGATTCCACCCGGCGGAGCAGCGACTCGAAGCGGTCCCGCTGTCCCGGGGGGAGCTTGTCGAGATACATCCGCGGATCGACCTTCCTCAATTGGTTCGCGAACGTCCTCCGTTCCCCGGGAGACATTTCGTCGAGGAACTCCTCCAATTCGTCCGGGCCGAGCTCGCGGACCTCCTTGCGCGAATGGAGCATCACGCGGTGCTCCGAGAAACCCCCGGCACGACCGCCGAACGCGGCGGCGGCGGCGTGGCAGGCGGCGACGATCAGAAGCACCGCGAGCAGTCCGGCCGTCGCCGCGGTCCAGCCGACGATAAACCCGTACGCGCCGACGATCAGCAGGGCGATCGCCCAAGCTTGGACAAGCAGACCGAGACCGGCTCTCATGGGTCGGCTCCATCGGCGTCGCCACGGCCCGGACGGGCAAGTCGATTCCGCCGGGCTGGATCGCTGGCTTTCAGCGCCTCCGCCGCGACGCCTCGCACGTATGGATCCGCATCGGACAAAGCACGTCCGAGCAATGCCCGGGCGGCGTGGCCTCCAACGGCGCCAAGCGCCTCCACCGTCGAGGTGCGAAGTTCCGCGTCGTCGGATTCGATTGCTCGGCCCAGCGCAGGAACGGCCGCCGCGGCGCGCGGTCCGAGGCGGGTCAACGCCCCTGTTGCCGCATTCCGGTCGAAGTGCCTTTCTGCGTCGGCCGCATCGAGTTCGGCCGAAAGCGATTCGATCGGCTCGTTGTCCTCGGGATCGATTCGAGCGACCGCCTCGGCCGACTCGATGCGAACTCGCGGGGCCGGATCCCCGCGCATCAACCTCTTCAGTGCCGGGACCGCTTCCGCAGCCGGTTCACCGATGCGTCCGAGTGCCTCGGCGGCAAACTGACGGATGGGATGGCGAAGCGGAACCAGGACATCGGGCGCTCCTCCCGGAAGCGACACCTCTTTCTTGCTATCGAGCAATCGCGCCAATTGTGCGACGGCAAAGCGCGCCCCCGGCCCCCGCGCTGCCAGCAGATCGATCGCGGTCGCTTGCACGTCCGCGGATTCGTCCGAGAGCGACGACATCAGTCGGGCGGCGATTCGTTCCTCGTCGGATTCGATTGCTATGATCGCTTCCAGCGCGCTCGCGCGAACCATCGCAACTGAATCGCTCTGGAACAGTCGCTCCAGGTCCGGCAGAACGGCCTTCGCGGCAGACCCGGCGAAGCGCAACCCATGTACCGCGCTCGTGCGGACCTGCGGGGCCGAATCGCCCAATCCGACTTGGAACGTCTCGACGACTTTCTCCACCTCGGTGACGCCCCGCCCACGGCCGACGATCGAACCAAGGGCCGACAGGGCATTGGCACGCACCCGCGGATTCTCGTGAGTCCCGCCGGCAGCGACGAGACCGGGGACTGCGCCGGGTCCAATCGCCACCAGAGCTTCGAGCGCGAAGTGGCAGACGGAACGATTCACGATGGCGCCGGTCCGTTCGCCGATCTCCTCGTCCGCGAGGAGCGAGATCAAATCGGAGACGGCCGGCGCCGCCTTCGGCCCAAGCTTCTCCAACTCTCTCGCGCCCATTCCCCGAAATACCGAATCGTCGTCGCGCAGCAAGCGGATCCACATGGCGACGGCGTCGCGCGGCGCAGCAGCCCGATCACCCCCCGCGTCCGGTCCCTGACCGGCTGCGGCGACCACCGAAAGCAGGCATACGAGGATGACATTCATCGGTGATGCTCCGGCGTGCCGTGCAGATCAGTTGCCGCGATTTCGGACGCGCCCGGCGGTTGCTCGCTTCGCGGCCGCCCCCCCGCGCGACGCCGTGAAAACCTGCACTTCGCGATTCAAGCGGTCGCCGAGGCGGTCTTTCTCCAGTTCCAGATCGTAGCGCGCCTGAAGGTTGAGCCAGAACCGGTCGGTGGTTTCGAAGTACCGGGCCAGTCGCAGCGCCGTGTTCGCCGTGATTGCCCGCGATCCTCGCACGATTTCATTGATCCGGCGCGGCGGCACGCTGGTTTCCTTCGCCAGCCGGTATTGACTGATCCCCAGCGGCGAAAGGAACTCTTCCTGGAGGATTTCACCGGGATGAACGGGGGGCATTGCTTTTCGGCGCGGCATCCAGAACCTCAGTGATAATCGACGATCTCGACGTCATGGGCGTTCCCTTCCTCCCAGCGAAAGCGATCATAACTCGACGTGATAATAACGTCTAGCGCTATGTCGCCGACCTTTACTCGGCCGGCTCATACCGGAATGCGTAGAACGTCGTCCGCACCATGCCGATCAAGCAGTCGTGCGCGGCGTCGTAGCACAGCGGCATCCAGCCGTTCTGGTACGGGACCGGGTTCTGCGATTTCACTTCCCGCCAGGCGTCCTGTTGCGGATCGTAGGCGAACATGCCGGAGGGCTGCTCGACGTTTTCACCGCGGAGCGCGACCGCCGTGAAAAACAGGTCGCGGCGGCCGTCGTAGGCGAGAGCGCCGCGGCACAGCGCGGTGGGGCAGTCGGCGAGCCGGGTCACCTCCTCCGTCCGCGGGTCGAAGGCGTAGAGCGTGTTGAACCCGCCCGCCTTCGTCTGCCATTTGTCGTAATTCCCGCCCCCCGCGAGGAGCATCCGCTTCCGCGGCGGATCGTGGAACACGGTCATCCCCATGTGATACCGCGGCAAGTCGTGCTTCGCCCCGCGCCACTGGCCCGACTCGGGATCGAGGATCCAGATCTTGCCGTGGCCGGCGTAGACGATCGACTTCGTGTCGGGGGAGTAGGCCATGCCGTCTTCGAGACGGTTGGGGGGATGCTCCTTCGATTCGAGTTTCGTCCAGTTCTTCGTGTCGAGGTCGATCCGCCAGGTGTCTTGCGTCAGGTCGTGGCCGCGAAGTTTTCCCGCGGCGTCGGCTGCGGACTGGTTCGCGCCGTTGGCGATGAAGACCGCCTTGAGCGGAGGGACGTAATCGAAGGCGTGATAGACGTGCCGCGAGCAGGGGGTCGGCTCAGCCACGTTTTCCGGCAGGGGCTGCGTGCGATAGCCGCCGCTGGGGGTGGGGCGCTTGACCCAGTTGTCGATCCGCAGCGGCGTGAGCTTGTCGGTCGCGGGGTCGAAGGAGAAGAGGCAGTTGCCGTAGATGGTCGTGCCGCCGTGCTTTTTGTCGGACCAGCGATCGTAGAACAGGATCCGCTTGGCGTCGGCGTCGTAGACGAGCTTGTTCCAGCCGGCGTTGATCCATTCCCCTTGTTCGTCGTCGGCCTCGGGTTGCACGATGACCGGCTTGATCGGCGTCCAGGTATTGGCGGGGAGCGCGGCGAGATCGGCGGCGCGGGCCGGGACGGCGAGGGACAGCAGCAGAATCGCGAACGCAGCGGGTCGCATCATCGGTGGGGCCTTTCGAGTCGGTGGGGACCATTTCAACGCGGCGCGGAGCGGGAGTCAAATGGAATATCGCTCGCTGGTCGTGGAAGCCACCGGCCGGCTTACGCCGGCCGCTCGCCGGGGCGGTCGCTCGAAACGAAAACGACTCCCCGCGGCGGGCGCGGCGTTCCAGGGGCGGGCGGGGCCCGGAACAGCCGCGGCGGGCACGCGGGGAGTCGGGGAAGAGGGGAGGTCAGAAGTCAGAAGTCAGAGGTCAGAGGTCAGAGGTCGGAGGTCGGAGGTCGGAGGTCGGAAGTCGGAAGTCGGAAGTCGGAAGTCGGAAGTCGGAAGTCGGAAGTCGGAAGTCGGAAG
>JBBDNU010000054.1:0-20279 GCA_040877365.1 Planctomycetales bacterium | reverse complement strand
CGGAAGTCGGAAGTCGGAAGTCGGAAGTCGGAAGTCGGAAGTCGGAAGTCGGAAGGCAGAAGGCAGAAGGCAGAAGGCAGAGGTCAAGTCGGGAAAACGCGCCCCGCGTGGGGGGCGGGCTGGGGGTCACACCGCCTGGGGGTAGATCAGGGCGGCGAATTGGGCGAGGTCGCCGGCGTCGACTTCCGGCAGCCGGTCGCTCTCCGTCGCTCCCGCCGCCTGTTGGTCGGACTCCTCGTCGAGATCCTCCGCGAGGCGGGCCTCCGCCTCGGCCGGATCGAGGCACAGCTCCGCCCGCAGGACCCGGACGTGGTCGGGGGCGTCGATGCCGATCTTCACCGTTCCTTTGCCGCAACGGATCACCTTGATGGTGATGTTCTCGCCGATGCGGATCTCCTCGGCCTTCTTTCTCGTGAGCACCAGCATGGTTCGATCTCCCTGATTTTCAGCGGGCCGGTTCGTCGGCCCGTTATCTTTCGTGGTTGGTCCCGCCGTGATCCGGTCCGACCCGGGGCGGGCGTTTCCGAGCATGCCAGGGGGACATTGCGAAGGGCGTGCCGAAGCGAAACCGCAAGCGGGGGTTTCGCGCGGAAGACGCGAGGGGGTCGATGGTTGCGTCGCGACGAAATTTTGGGCGGTGCGGGAATCTCCGATCGCGCGGGGGTGTAGGAACTGCAAGGGAATCGCGGCGGGTTACAATCGCTTCGCGCGTCAAGGAAACGCCGCGATCGTTTGCGTTTTCGACGGGCGCCGCTATACTCGGCGGTTTCCATCCTGCGCGTCACGACGGCGATTCGAGGAAGCTCCGATGGCTCAGCAGTGCGAGATCTGCGGCAAGCAGCCCGCAACGGGAAACAGCATCTGCCAGCGCGGCAAGGCGAAGTACCTGGGGGGCAACGGCCGGAAGACGACCGGCATCACCCGCCGGCTGTTCCGGCCGAACCTGCAGCGGATCCAGGTGCAGGAGGGAGGGACCGTGCTCCGCCGCCGGGTGTGCGTGCAGTGCATCCGCAGCGGCAAGGTGCAGAAGGCGGTGGTGCGGAAGCCGTTCACGCTGCCGGCGGCGACGTGACGCTGGAGTACAGGCTTCAGCCTGTCGAATGGACGAGGACGTTTCGGTTCCACGCCGTCCGCGAAACGAGGCGCTTCGGTCGTGTGCGATGCGAGTCGCGCATGGTGAACGCCGCAGCCCGGCCGTCAGCCTGAAGGCTGGATTCCAACACCGACGATGAGCCGCACTTTCACGCGCGACGACGTCGCGAAGGTCGCCTCTCTGGCCCGCCTCGAGCTGAGCGAGGCGGAGTTGGACGAACACGCGGCGCAGCTCGGGCGGATCCTCGAGTACGTCGAGCTGCTGGACGCGGTGAGCACGGACGACGTCGAGCCGATGGCCCACGCGGTCGAGCTGGTCAACGTGTTCCGGCCGGACGAGCCGGGCGAGTCGCTCCCGCGCGACGCGGCGCTCGCCAACGCGCCGCAGACCGACGGGCGCTACTTCCTGGTGCCGCCGATCCTGGGGGAGGTATGACGTGTCGATCGCGCACGCGACGGCGGGCGAATTGCTGGCGGGCCTCGCCGGCGGCTCGCTGACGAGCTTGGCGATCGTCGAAGCCTGCCTGGCGCGGATCGACGCGGAGAACGAGCGGATCGGCGCGTTCCTCTCGGTCGATCGCGAGGGGGCGCTCGCGCAGGCCGCTGAGATCGACCGCCGCCGCGCCGCCGGCGGACCGCTCGGAAGGCTCGCGGGGTTGCCCGTCGCCGTCAAGGACAACCTGTGCGCGAAGGGGCAGCTCGCGACCTGCGCCAGCCGGATGCTGGCGAACTTCCGCCCCCCCTACGACGCGCACGTCATCGAGCGATTGAGGAGCGCGGATGCCGTGCTCCTCGGCCGCACGAACATGGACGAGTTCGCGATGGGGTCGTCCACCGAGAACTCGGCCGTTCAGCTCACGCGCAATCCCTGGAACACCGAGCGATCTCCCGGCGGGTCGAGCGGCGGGAGCGCCGCGGCGGTCGCGTCCGGCATGGTCCCGCTGGCGCTCGGCAGCGACACCGGCGGCTCGATCCGGCAGCCGGCGGCGTTCTGCGGCGTGGTGGGGATGAAGCCGACCTACGGGCGCGTCTCGCGGTACGGTCTGGTCGCGTTCGCCAGCTCGCTGGACCAGATCGGGCCGTTCGCGAACGACGTCGCCGGGGGGGCGCTGTTGCTCGAAGTGATCGCCGGGCACGACCCGCGGGACGCGACCTGCGTGGACCGCCCGGCGCCGGAATATTCGCGGGAACTCGACGAGCCGCTGGCGGGCTTGAAGGTCGGCGTCGTCGCGGAGCATTTTTCGCAGGGCCTGGATGAGGGAGTCCGCTCGGCGGTGGAGGCCGCGCTCGAGGTGTATCGCGGCCTCGGGGCGGAGGTGAGCGACGTTCACTTGCCGCACGCGAAGTACGGCGTGGCCGCCTACTACCTCGTCGCCCCCTCGGAGGCGTCGAGCAATCTCGCGCGGTACGACGGCGTGCATTACGGGCACCGTGCCGCCGAGTTCGAGAACATGATCGACATGTACGCCCGGACGCGGGGGGAGGGGTTCGGCCCCGAGGTCAAGCGGCGGATCATGCTCGGCACCTACGCCCTCTCGGCCGGGTATTACGACGCGTATTATCTCAAGGCGCTCAAGGTGCGGCGGCTGATCCGGAACGACTACGACGCGGCGTTCGCGCAGGTGGACGTGATCGCCGCCCCCGTCACGCCGACGCCCGCGTTCAAGATCGGCGAACTGATCGACGACCCGCTGGCGATGTACTTGTCGGACGTTTATACCTTGGGGGCGAACCTCGCGGGGATTCCGGGCATCTCGGTCCCGGCCGGTTTCAGCCGCGACCGATTGCCGATCGGCCTGCAACTGCTGGGTCCGGCGTTCTCCGAATCGCGCCTGCTTCGTGCGGCGCGGATGTTCGAGGGGGCGACGGAGTGGCGCCGACGGCGGCCCGGGAACTGATCGGCAGTCAGGCTCGTCCAATCGAAGTCTCGAACAGGAAAACATCCAATGTCGAATAGTCTCTTGCGGGCCGTGGCCGTCGCGGTGGTCATGATTGCGATGTCGATCGCATGTTGCTCCGCGTCTGCCGACGACATAGGTGATCCGCAACCGAAGCTGACTTGGCAGGAATTTCTGGATTGCCAACTGGTCGTGGTGGGCAAATACCAATCGCACAAGGACGCCGTCCTCACGATCCGCGTCGAGCGCGTCCTCAAGGGCAATGCGAAAGCCGGCGACGCGCTCGACGTCGCCCTGCGACATTGGTGGAGCGTGGAAACCGGCCCGGTTGGATGGGAAGCCATGATGCAGGAGGCCAAGGGGGATGGCAAGCCGCGCATCTGCTACAAGGCGCAACTCATGAACCCGGGAGATCTGGTTCCCTGCGCCGTCGTCGGACCTGCCGAGTCCGCGATCTTTTTCATTCCGCTTCGTCGAGACGCAGTCCTCGTGCGACCGGGCCAGCTTCAGCCGCCGCAGCTTGGCGACGGTTGGCAACAGGCGCTGGACGGGAAGCGGATGGATCTCGTCTTCCGACTTGGGCAGGGCGTCGATGAAAAGCTCGCACGAGAAGCTCGGGAAGAACTCGAACGGACTCGCGATCCGCGGATTCTCAGCCTGCTCGTCGATGAACTGGTCGAAACGGCGGACCGCGGACACGGACCGATGCGCGGCCATTTTCACGGCGATTCGGCGCGCCCCGGCGATTTGCTCTGCGCCATCGGCGATCGAAAGGGAGACATCTACGATCGGGCGCTGCGGCGAGTCGAGCCGGCGCTGAAGTCCTCCCGGTACGGCGCGCATCGGCTCGCTTACGTCATGGGCCGCGTCGATCCCGATCGGGCGCTGAAGCAGTTTCGCGAGTGGATCGAAGCGCCTCCGCTTCCATTCCAGGCGGGGCAGCCGCGCCCGAAGGCCGTGGACCAGATCCCCGAATTGATCGAAGTTGACATCAATTTTCGGAAGGTGGCCGTCCACGGTTTGGGATCGGTCGCGAACGAGTCGGCAATGGATCTCTGCATTTCGCTGTTGCCGGACAAGGATGTCGGCGACGCGGCGCTATCCTCCATCCGACAGATGATCGGCGGCCAGGAGGTCGAAAGCGAGCGGCAGCGGTCCCTGCGCATTCACGCCAGGCCACGCCTCGCCGGGACGACACCCCCACCGAATCTCTCGAAGAACAGCCAAGATGCGTATATTTGGATGACAAAGAACGAGTTGAATCCGAATCCCCGATAGAAGGTCTCTGGCGGAAGCATCGCGGACTTCCGGATGACCCGGCGCGGCGAAGCCGCGACCACAGGATGACGCGAAGTCGCGATCCGAGAAGAGAAACGACTACAAAGGCGTGAAGAACGAGCGTTCGCGAGATCGTATGATAGCTGGAAGCGAAGCCGTCATCGGTGGTCGACACAGGAGAGAGTACGATGCCCGAAATCGAGGACTTGGTGCCGACCTTGGCCAATCTGCCCAGACACGAATATTCCGAGTTGATCCGCCAGGTCGACGAGCGGCGGCGACGGGCGGTGGAAGGTGACTCGCTGGAGAACTGGCCGAACGACGCGACGAGCAAGGACGAATTCGCTGCGTGGATCGCCTGCCAGCACTTCGCAATCGACAAGGGAATCACCCGGATCCTCTATCTTCCGGCCGGGGCTCCGGCGGAGGAAGTTCGCTTGCTCGAAGTCAACGCGCTGGCCAGCCTCCCGGAGAATGCGCCACTCCAGGCGGTCGATTTCATGCCGGACATCGAAGGCGTCCACTACTCGCTGTTCGTTGCCGATGCGACTCCCCGACAGTTCGAGGAAATTCTGAGCGGCCGGCTCGCATTGCCCGCCGGATGGCAATTGGCCGGCTATCAAGAGATCCCGGCCATGAAGCGATGAACGAGCAGCAGCGCCTCTACCTCGTCCAGGCCCGGTCCGATTGGGAGGTTTATCAACTCCTGAAGTCGGGACCGGTGTGTCACCGACTACACTACTTCCAGATGTGTACGGAGAAGCTGGCCAAGGCGTATTTCTGGAGGAGTTCGAACGCCGGCAACCTCGGACATGCCGCATTCGTCAAGTTCGTCCGGGCGATCGCGACGAATCAGAGCGTGGCGACGAATCTCGGCTTCTACAACACGCGGAGTTTTCGGGAATGGATCAAAGACGTGTCGGACCTGGCGTACGAACTCCAGGCGCTTGCTCCTTCGCTGGCGCATGATGGTCCGAATCCCGAATACCCTTGGCCGCGAGACAAACCGGAGCATGCTCCGGTGGAACATGATTTCGAAGCGTGGCACCGTATTCAGACGCCGAATGGCCGCCATTTGTGGATCATGATCGACAAACTCCTTGAGAATTTCGATGAGTGGTTCTGATTCACCCGTTACCATCATCGGCCTGGAAGTCCACGTGCAGCTTCTCACGAAGACGAAGCTGTTCTGCGGGTGCGCGAACCGGTTCGATCCGGAGCGGCCAAATGAGCAGACGTGCCCAGTCTGTCTCGGTTTGCCGGGGGCCTTGCCGGTGATGAACCGCGAGGCCTTTCAACTGGCCCTGCAGACGGGCATCGCGCTCGATTGCAACATCCCTTCCTACACCAAGTGGGACCGCAAGCAGTATTACTATCCCGACCTGCCCAAGGGTTATCAGATCAGCCAGTACGACCTCCCCTTCAGCGAGGACGGCCGGCTGGAGATCACGCTCGACGAGGAGACCGGCGAAACGAAACGCGTCGGCATCATCCGCGCCCATCTCGAAGAGGACGCCGGCAAGAACCTGCACGACGAGGCCGCCGGCCAGGGGGACAGCCGGGTCGATCTCAACCGCTGCGGGACGCCGCTGTTGGAGATCGTCTCGGAGCCGGACCTTCGCACGCCGCAGGAGGCGCGGACGTACCTCGAAGAGCTGAAGCTCTTGTTGTCGTATCTGGAGGTCTCCGACTGCAACATGCAGGAGGGGAGCCTGCGGTGCGACGCGAACGTGAATCTGCACCTCGTCGACGACGACGGCCATTCCGTCGCCACGCCGATCGTCGAGATCAAGAACCTCAACAGTTTCCGCGCGGTCGAGGCGGCGATCGAGTTCGAAGCCCGTCGGCAGCTTGACGAATGGGAGCGCACGAACCGCAAGCTCGGCGATCCCGGCGTCGCCAAGGAGACCCGCGGCTGGGACGAGCACCGGGCCGTCACCTTCCCGCAGCGAGGCAAGGAGGAGGCGTCGGACTATCGCTACTTCCCCGATCCGGACCTCGTCCCCGTCACCGTCAGCGAGGACGAAGTGCAGGCGATCCGCGAGCGGCTGTGCGAGTTCCCCGCCGATCGGCGCAAGCGGCTCCAGGCCGCGTACCAGCTTTCCGCTTACGACGCCCGCGTGATCATCGACCAGGGGCGGGGGTTCGCCGATTATTTCGAGACGGCCGCGCAAGCCTGCGGGGACGGCAAGCAGGCGGCGAACTGGGTCACGCAGGACGTGCTCCGCGAACTGCACGAGCGAGGCATTTCGATCGGCGAGTTTCCGATTCCCGCGAAAGTTCTCGGTGCGCTGTTGCGGAAGATCGTCAGGAACGAGATCACGGTGCAGAGCGGCCGCGAGGTGTTTTCCACGCTGCTCGAACGAGTCGACGCCGGGCAGCCGGTGGGATTCGACGACATCGAGGGGATCGTCGAGGAACGGGGATTGGCGATGGTCGCCGACACCGGCCAGCTCGAAGCGATCGTCGATGAGGTGATCGCGGTGAACGCGAAGGCGGTCGAAGCGGTCCGCGGCGGGAAGCCGGCGGCGACGGGGCCGCTGATCGGGCAGGTGATGAAGCAACTCAAGGGGGCGGACGCGAAGGTGGTCCGCGAGCTGCTGCTGGACCGCATCGGCCGGGTCGGTTAGCCGCGACGCGGAGTCCTCGGAGCGGAGCGCGCCGCGCAAAGCGCTCCGCTCCGCAAAGCCTCCGCGTCGCGGCTAACCGGTGAACGCTCCGCGTCGCGGCTAACCGGCCGAGGCGCGTTCGCCCAGGGCGCGGAGGTGCTCCAGCGTGTAGATGCCGGTCGTGTGGCCGTCGGTGAAGTGGATCGCGTAGGCGTAATTGCCGACGGGCCGCATCGCGGTCGCGCGGACCGGGCGGGCCTCGTCGAGCGAGAGCACCGGCAGGTCGGCCGGCGGGGGCGGGTTGCGGCGCTTTTCGTTGCAGGTGGCGCAGGGGCAGGCCTCGCGGAGCAGCGACCACGGCAGCCGGTGCGTCGCCCCGTCGCTCCACTCGATCAACAGCGCGTCGCCGGCGCTCTTGAGCGAGACGGGGGTCGGCGGGCCTTGATCGACGTTGTTCATGGGGGCGCAATCATAGCAGCCGCGGGGCCGATGCAGAACGCGTCGGACGAAATCGCTCCGCGGCCCGCGGCGACGTGCCCGGCCCCGCGGTCGGTTTGGAACTCGGGACACGAGGTGCTATCATCCTCGCCACTCGAACGTTCATTTCGATTCGTCCTGTCGCACTCCGCCGATGCACGGCGAATTTCCGATTCTCGTCACCTTGACGATCGGCTTATCGGCCGCCGTCGTTCTCGGCTTCGTGACGCAGAAGCTCAAACTCTCGCCGATACTCGGCTATCTCATCGCCGGCGTCGCGGTGGGGCCTCAGACCCCCGGGTTCGTCGCCGATCCAGAGACCGCGGCCCAGTTCGCCGAAATCGGCGTGATTCTGCTGATGTTCGGGGTCGGCATGCACTTCGACATTGGTGACTTGTGGGCCGTGCGCCGCGTGGCCGTCCCGGGAGCGATCGGGCAGGTCTTCGCGGCGACCCTGCTCGGGGCGCTGGCGATGGCGGCGGCGGGAGTCGGCTGGGCTGGTGGACTGGTCGTCGGGCTGGCCATCTCGGTGGCCAGCACCGTCGTGCTGATCCGGGTGCTTTCGGACAACGACGTGCTCCAGTCGGACCAGGGGCACATCGCGGTCGGTTGGTTGATCGTGGAAGACATTTTCACGGTGTTCGTCCTGGTCCTGCTCCCCGCCATCGCCTCGATCGCCCACGGCGGGCACGAGACGGCGGGGAGCATCGCGTCGGTGCTCGGGCTGGCCGTCGTGAAGATCGTCGGGCTGGGGCTGGTGGTTCTGTGGGGCGGGCGAAAGTTGATTCCGCGTCTGCTCGGCCAGATGGCGCGGACCCGCACCCGCGAATTGTTCACGCTGACGATCCTGGCGCTGGCGCTGTCGATCGCGGTCGGATCGGCGATGATCTTCGGCGTGTCCATGGCGCTCGGGGCGTTCCTGGCCGGCATGGTCGTGGCGCAATCGGAGGTCAGCCACCAGGCCGCGGCCGACGCGCTGCCGATGCGCGACGCCTTCGCCGTGCTGTTCTTCGTTTCGGTCGGGATGCTGTTCGATCCGCAAGCGATCGCGCACAATCCCGGCCTGTTCGCGGCCCTCCTGGGGATCATTCTGATCGCGAAGCCCGTCTCGGCGATCGCGATCGTGTGGGCGCTCGGTTATTCGCCCCGGACCGCCTTGACCGTGGCGATCGGCTTGGCGCAGATCGGCGAATTCTCGTTCATCGTGGCGGACCTTGCGGCGAAGCACCAACTGATCGCGAGGGAGTCGCAGAGTCTGTTGGTCGCCTGCGCGATCGTCTCGATCATGTTCAATCCCTTGCTGTTCCGGGGAATTCCGCCGATCGAGGCCTGGTTGAGACGGCGACGACGCCTCTGGCGGGCGCTGACCGTCCGGTCCGAATCGCGCGGGCTTGTCGGAGGACCGTTCGGGAACCATCCGGCGAACGAACGGGCCGATGCGGAAAGCCTGGCGATCATCGTCGGCTACGGCCCGGTCGGACGAACGGCGGCCTCCATTCTGCGGGGTTTCGGCGTGAAGCCGATCATCATCGACCTCAACGTGGACACGGTGCGGGTCCTGCTGGCGGCCGGCGAGTCGGCGATCTACGGAGACGCGGGTCGCCGCGAGGTCCTCCGGGGGGCTGGAATCGAATCCGCCAAGTACCTGCTGATCACCATCCCCGACGTTCAGACGCGGACGGTCGTGATGATCGTGGCCCGCGAACTCAACCCCGGCATCAAGATCTTCGTTCGGGCGCGATACCTGGCGGAGCGCGCCTGGTTGGAGGAGGTCGGGGCCACCGATGTCTGCTTCGAGGAGGCCGAGACCGCGATCGGGCTGGCTTCGCTGCTGCTGCACGAGGTCGGTGCGAGCGAGGAGCAGGTGCGCAGCGAACTGCAGCGGATTCGCGCCGCGCTGACGTTGCAACCGCCGCCATCCGAAGCGATCGGCCAGGCGTCTCCGTCCTGAAATTCCTCGGCGACCCAAGCGGGCGGCCGGCGGCGGCGGGTTGCGGCGCTTTTCGTTGCAGGCGGCGCACGGACGACAGTATAACCATCGTCGGCCGGGCGATCGCTCGGAACCCTCTTTTCACCTGCGTTCGATCGCGGTATCTTTACGGCACCGCGGTCCAGCCACGCCCCTCATGCGCGGATCGAAGGGAGTCCGATCGTGCGAAATCGAGCCGTCGCCGTGTTCGGCCTGTGGATGGCGGTCGTCTCCGTGGGGCGCGGCGGGGAGATTGGCGGCGCGGGAGCCGCGGCGTTGTCCGGTCCCGGGGCGAAACCGGACTCGGTGCCGGACCAGCTGGCCGTGCAAGACGAACGAGAGCGGCTATTCGTCTTCTCCGCGCCATGGTGCCCGCCAGCGTTGCCGTTCCGCCGCGATCTCGACGCCGAGAAGTTCGGCGCCGTTCTGAAACGATCTCCCGACGGCGCTCAGGTCGAGACCGCGAAGTATCGCGTGACGATCTTCGACGTGGACACAGACGAAGGCCGCAAGCATTTCCATCGCGCGGCCGCCGCGGCGGGATTGGAGCCCAACGGCATCCCGATGTTCTATCTTCCCGATTGGAAGCTGGCAAAGTCGGGCTATGGGGAGACGAGCGCGCAGAACCTCGCGGAATGGATCAGCCGAACCCGCGAGTTGCCGCGAATTCGATAGCGCTCGAGTCTGCGCCGGTGGAATTCCCCTTCAGTCCGCGTCCTCGGTGTCGCCGGTGTCGATCTCCAGCGGCCCCTTGAGGTGCTCATCCTCGATCGGCGGCAGCGAGAGCACGCGGACCAGGCAATAGATCACCAGCGACAAGACGCAGCCGACGGAGACGATCATGATCGTCCAGCCGAGGGGGGTCAGCGCGTAGTCCGCGGGCTGCTTCGGCGGGGACTGCGCCAGGAGCGCCGCGGCCGGAATCGCTTGCGCGATCGAGTTCCAGAGCCAGTTCATCGCTGCACCTCCGGGAGGGCATCCAGGTTGTCGAACCGCCCCTGGGCCTTCCAGCGGCGTCCCGCGATGTGGATCAGCAGCATGAGGAAGACCAGGACCGCGACGATGAACAGCACCGACATCAGGGCCGCGTCGCTCGCGAGAATCCCCTCCACTTTGCCGGCCTTGTGCTGGCGGACGCTCAACTGCCCGCCATCGCGGACGAGGACGTGCGTGGTCCGCCCGTTGGCGTCCTTGATCCGCCATTCGCCCGGCCGGTTGGGGTCGGCGACGACGGTGTGCTCATCGGGGGGCGCGACGTCGTTCGCCTTCAACAGCGCGAGAAGATGGCCCGACAGCCGTTGGTCGCGATCGGTCGCCATATGGCTCGAGTCGGTCTGGAACTTCTCGATGTCGCGCGAGGGGAGGTCCTGCCAGCAGAAGCCGATGAAGATCGCCAGCAGATACACCGGGACGACGTACTTGAGCATGTATTGCACGAACCGCGGGATCCGGATATGGGCGCCGCGGTGGGCCTCTTCTTGTCCGCGATCGATCCCCAGCACCCAGCCGTAGAGGAACGCCTGGACCATCGCCAGGACGAAGATCAGCACGGTGGAGACCCAGAAGTCGAACGTGTCGAGCGCCACGAGGTCCTTGGAGAAGTACAGGACGAACCCCGAGCCGAGGGCGGAGATCAGGCCAAGGATCGCGGCGGAGGCGTGCCGCTTCAGCCCGAAGCCCTCCTCCAGAAAGGCGATCACCGGCTGGAGCATCGAGACGCTGCTGGTGATGGCGGCGATGAACAGCATCAGGAACCACAGGAAGCCGAAGAGCTGCCCGCCCCACATCGAGGCGAACACGTTGGGCAAGGCGACGAAGCCCAGCTTGAACGACGATTGCAGGAACTCCGGCTGGACCACGCCGATGAACACGAACGCGGCGGGGATGGTGATCAGTCCCCCGAGGCAGACCTCGAAGAACTCGTTCATCGAGCTGGAGGTGAGGCCGCTCAGGACGACGTCGTCCTTCTGGCTGAGATAGCTGGCGTAATTGATGATGATCCCGAACCCGACGGAGAGGCTGAAGAAGATCTGCCCGGAGGCGGCCAGCCACGTTCCGGGACTGGCGAGTTTCTCCGGCTGCGGGTTCCACATGAAACCGAGGCCGTTCAGCACCGACTGGTCGGGATGGTCGGGGTGCGGGTCGAGCGTCAGCACGCGAACCAGCACGATCAGCGCCAGGACCAGCATCAGCGGCATGGCGACCCGGCAGAAGGTCTCGATCCCCTTCGCCACCCCCCGGTAGATCAACACGAAATTGAACAGGAAGGTCGCGGCCAGGACGACCACCCATTGGCCCCCGTCCTTGACCAGCGCCGCCCCGTTCTCCGCCATCCCCACGTGCTCGTCGAAGAATTTCTGATATTCCCCCTGGCCCGCCTCGCGCATCAGATCGCCCGTCGCGTAATTCAGCGCGTACGCCAGGCACCACGACTCGATCAGCACGTAGTACATGTAGATCACCAGCGGCACGATCAGTGCGATCCCGCCGAGATATTTCGCCAGCGGGTGCCGCCAGATGACGGTGAACACTCCGGGGGCCGAGTTGAACCCGCGGACGCCGGCGTAGCGGCCCATCGTCCATTCCGCCCAGCACAGCGGAATCCCGAGCACGAGCAAAGAAATGAAATAGGGGAGCAGGAACGCCCCCCCGCCGTTCATGGCGGCCTGACCGGGAAACCTCAGGAAGTTCCCCAGTCCGACGGCCGAGCCGGCGACCGCCAGAATCACGCCGATGCGGGAGCCCCAGCGTTCTTTTTCCACGCCGCTCTCCTTCCGCTGCCTGCGGTGTCGTTGCGTGCCAAGCCCGCGGGCCACGCCCCGCGGGGTTGCCTGCGGAACCTTGCGGCCCCCCGCGCCGTTCGAGCGGCAGCCAATATACCGGCGGCGGGGGGCCGGAGGAACTCCGAAAGTCGGGAAATCCGCGGATCGGGACGGGTGGTCTCGAGGCGGCCAAGACGCATCACGGATGCGGGTCACTGCGGCGGCGTCCTTTTTTTGGCATAATTCCTTGTCGAAATTGCCGCAACCCGATATGATCTCAGCGAGCGAGGCGCCAATCTCGTGAGGGGACCATGAAAACCGCCATCGAATCGGGCGACCGCGAGTTCCTGGAGGTTCTGCACCGCCGGGAGGCGGCGACGGTCCACGAACTGTGCGATCAAATGGGCGTCACCCCGACCGCCGTCCGGCAGCGGCTCAACCGCCTGCTGGGGCTGGGAATGGTCTCGCGCGAGACGGTCCGGGCGGGGCGGGGGCGGCCGCATCACGCCTATCGCGTCACCGAGGCCGGCCGCAAGGAACTGGGGGACAACTACACCGAGCTCGCGCTGATCCTGTGGCGCGAGTTGCGAAGCATCCGCGAGCCGGAAGTGCGCGAGCGGATTTTCGATCGCGTGCGGGGGGCGTTCATCCGGCAGTACGCGACTGCGGTCCGGGGCGAGTCGCTGAGCGACCGCGTCAGCGAGCTGGCGGCGGCCCTCGGGGAGCGGGGGTTCGACGTGGAAGTGGACGATTCGGGAGACCTGCCGATCCTGCGGGAGAACAATTGCCCGTATCTGGAACTGGCGAGTTCCGATTCCTCGATCTGCGAGATGGAGCAGGCGGTGTTCGAGCAGGTGTTGGGGGCGGACGTGCGTCTCGCGCAGTGCTGCCTGGAAGGGCACTCCTGCTGCGAGTTCCACCCCGTTCCCTATCACTAGATGAGCAAGGAACGCGGGTCGATTGAATCGAAAGCGGATGCTGCTACAGTGGACCGACTTGCGGCGACGGCCGCTGCCCCGGAACAGACACGAACCACACGAGACGGAACCGCGAGATGACTTGGATCGACGGACGGTACGAAGAGAACGTGATCCTCACGACGCTCGAGCAGGGGATGAACTGGGCCCGCGAGTCGAGCATCTGGCCGATGACCTTCGGCCTCGCCTGCTGCGCGATCGAGATGATGGCCACCGGCGCGAGCCGGTTCGACCTGGACCGGTTCGGCGCGGGGGCCTTCCGGGCGACGCCGCGGCAGGCGGACCTGATGATCGTCGCCGGGACGGTGACGTTCAAGATGGCGAGCCGCGTCCGCCGGCTGTACGAGCAGATGCCCGATCCGAAGTACGTGATCGCGATGGGGGCCTGCACGGTGGGGGGCGGGCCGTACTTCAAGCACGGCTATCACGTGGTCAAGGGGGTCGATCTGGTCGTGCCGGTGGACGTCTACGTGCCGGGATGTCCTCCCCGGCCGGAGGCGCTGCTGGAAGGGATCATGCGGATTCAGGACAAAATCCGGGCGAAGAAAATCGCCCGCGGGTCGCGGGAGACGCTCCCAACCCCGCACCACAGCGGCTACGCGGCCGTCGAAGAGACGGTCGAAGTTTGAGGGAACCAGATCGAAAAAAGGCATTTCGACGCAAAGGCGCAAAGACGCGCAAAGGAAGAAAAAAATGCAGTAGAGAATAAGAGCGATGTTCGATTCGCCCCGCGCGATGGCGGTCCGGTCGAGCGAGATTTCGGCTTTTCTTTGCGCTCCTTTGCGTCTTCGCGCCTTTGCGTCGAAAACCGGATGAATCACGAAAGCTGATAGCGAATAACCGATGCCCAGCACGCTTACGATCGAAAACCTGCACGTCTCCGTCGAGGACACGCCGATCCTCAAGGGGGTCGACCTCGAGATCCGCACGGGTGAAGTTCACGCCCTGATGGGGCCGAACGGCTCCGGCAAGAGCACCCTCGCCTACGCGCTCGTGGGACATCCCAAATATGAGGTGACGGAAGGCCGAATCGCGATCGATGGGACCGACGTGCTCGAGCTCGATCCCAGCGAGCGGGCCAGGCTCGGACTGTTCCTCGCGTTCCAGTATCCGGTGACGATCCCCGGCGTGAAGGTCGCGGACTTCCTCCGGCATGCGGTGACGAACATCCGCAACCCCGACCGCAAGGAAGGGGAGGGGTTGATGCCGATGCGCGAGTTCCGCAAGGAGCTCCGCAGCCGGATGGAAGAGCTGGGCATGGAGACGGACTTCGCCCGGCGATACCTCAACGAAGGCTTTTCCGGGGGCGAGAAGAAGCGGATGGAGATTCTGCAGCTCGCGATGCTGCAGCCGAAATTCGCCATCCTCGACGAGACCGACAGCGGGCTCGACAGCGACGCCGTTCGCGTCGTGAGCGAAGGGCTGAAGCGGCTCGCCGGGCCGGAGATGGGGGTGCTGATCATCACGCACCACGAGCGGCTGCTGGAATACAATATTCCGCAGGTGACGCACGTGATGCTCGCCGGCCGCATCGTCGAAACGGGCGACGCGGAGCTCGCCCACGAGCTGCACGCGGAAGGCTACGCGAAAGTCCGCGAGCGGCACCCGGACGAGGCGGCCGAGGAAGACGCCGCCAAGAATCAGGAAGTTGCCGTTTAGGACAAAGTTTTTCGACGCAAAGACGCCAAGACCGCAAAGGAACGCAAAGAAAGTAGAAGATGAAGAATCCAATGCTTTGTCATTGGCGCGATGCGGTTCGTCTTTGCGTTCCTCTGCGTCTTAGCGCCTTTGCGTCGAAATCAATCGACTTCGAGTGAATCCGATCGAAACAACCCCGCCGCGTGCGGGAAGGGAGTTGAAACCCGTGGCCACAGAACTCGAAGAACTCAGCGAACCGAAGACCGATCTCGGAATCGGCGAATACCAGTACGGGTTCCACGATCCGACCGACAAGTACATCTTCCGCGGTCGGAAGGGAATCAACGCGGACGTCGTCCGCGCGATCTCCGAGATGAAGAACGAGCCGCAGTGGATGCGCGACTTCCGCCTCGACTCGCTCGACATCTTCTTCCAGAAGCCGATGCCCACCTGGGGGGGCGACCTCTCCCATCTCGACTTCCAGGACATCTTCTACTACGTCCGCGCCTCGGACAAGCAGGAGAAAAGCTGGGAGGACGTGCCGGAGGACATCCGCAAGACCTACGACCGGCTCGGCATCCCCGAGGCCGAGAAGAAGTACCTGTCCGGCGTCAAGGCGCAGTACGAGTCGGAAGTGGTGTACGGCAGCCTGAAGGAAGATCTCGCGCAGAAGGGGGTGATCTTCACCGACACCGACTCCGCCCTCCGCGATCATTCCGAGCTGTTCCGCGAGCACTTCGGCACGGTCATTCCGTCGCACGACAACAAGTTCGCGGCCCTCAACTCGGCGGTCTGGTCGGGGGGTTCGTTCATCTACGTCCCGCCGGGGGTGCACATCGACTTCCCGCTGCAGGCGTACTTCCGCATCAATTCCGAGAACATGGGGCAGTTCGAGCGGACGCTGATCATCGTCGATGAAGACGCCAGCGTGCATTACGTGGAAGGCTGCACCGCCCCCACGTATTCCAGCGAAAGCCTGCACTCGGCGGTGGTCGAGATCATCGTCAAGCGCCGCGCCCGCTGTCGCTATACCACCATCCAGAACTGGTCGGCGAACGTCTACAACCTCGTCACCAAGCGGGCGATGGCCTACGGCGACTCGCTGATGGAATGGGTCGACGGCAACCTCGGCTCGCGGCTCACCATGAAGTACCCGGCCATCTACCTGATGGAGCCGGGCGCCCGCGGGGAGACGCTGTCGATCGCCTTCGCCGGCGCCGCCCAGCACCAGGACGCCGGGGCGAAGATGGTCCACGTCGCGCCGCACACCTCGAGCCGGATCATCTCGAAGTCGATCTCGCGGGCCGGGGGCCGCGCGAGTTATCGCGGGCTGGTGAAGGTCAACAAGGGCGCTCATCACTGCAAGAGCAACGTGGTCTGCGACGCGTTGATCCTCGACCCCGACAGCCGCAGCGACACGTATCCCTACATCGAGGTCGATGAGGAAGACGTCGCCATCGAGCACGAGGCGAGCGTGTCCAAGATCGCCGAGGAGCAGCTGCTGTACCTGATGAGCCGCGGCCTGACCGAGGCGGAGGCCTCGGCGATGATCGTCACCGGCTTCATCGAGCCGTTGGTGAAGGAGCTGCCGATGGAGTACGCGGTGGAAATGAACCGGCTGATCGAGCTGCAGATGGAGGGGAGCGTGGGGTAACCCCGTCGGAGGCGCGCGATGGCGGATGTCGTTTCGTCGCGAACGCCGGAAGGTTGGCCGAATCGCTGCCCGCTGTGCGAGGCGGAGATTCGGATCGAACCGTCGCTCCCTTTCGGCGACGCCCCGTGCCCACGCTGCGGCGTCCTGCTGTGGTTCGTCCGCTTCGACAGCGAAACGCGGTATTATGAGGAAGAGCACGCCGAGGCGATCCGCGAGCGGCTGCGGCAACTGATCTGGCGGAACTTCGGCGTCGTCCCGGACGAACAGGACAGCGAGGCGATGCTCGACTTGGTGAACGAATTGCGGATGGATTCGATCGATTTCGTCGAGATGGCGGTGGAATGCGAAGAGGAGTTCGAGGGGGCCGACGAATGAGCGGAGATTTGGTTCGGCCGATCAAGGTACGATGGTGAGCCGATTGCTACGAGGAATCCCATGAGCACCAAAGAAGTGGTAATGGAGTTGATCCAGCGCCTGCCGGACGACGTCACGGTGGACGAGATCATGGACGAGCTTTATGCGCGGCGGAAGATCGAGGAAGGTCTGCGTCAGCTCGACGAGGGACAGGGCATTCCGCATGAGGAAGTGAAGCAGAGACTGGCACGATGGCTCGCGTGATCTGGTCGCCGCAGGCCGCCAACGATCTGGAGGCGATCTGCGGATATGTTGCCCGCGATTCCGACACATACGCGCGGCTCGTCGCCGAGCGCGTGATGGAAGCAGTTGACCAGATCGCGAGATTCCCGGAATCCGGAAGTATCGTCCCGGAGTTCGAGGATCCCGCCATCCGCGAGTGCTTCGTCCATCGCTGGCGCGTGATCCATCGGGTCCGAAAGGAAAGTGAGATCGAAATCGTCACGATCTTTCACGCGTCGCGGTTACTCCGCAGGCTGCCCGGTTCTCCGTAGTCGCGGCGAATGGAGGTGGCCAGCCAGCCGGTCGAGCCGAATTGACCGGTTTCCGACAAGACGGCAGAGTATCTGGCGTTTTCATCGCGAGAACGTTTTCCGCATTTGATTCCATAGCGTTGTTATTTCGATTGATCGCGGAAGCTCGTGGAGTTATCAACATGCCCAGTCCCTTTCCCGGCATGGATCCCTGGCTCGAACAGCACTGGGGGGACGTGCATACCCGCTTCGTGACCTACTGCTCCGACCGGCTGCAGACCGCGCTGCCGCGCGATCTGCGGGCGCGCGTCGAAGAGCGGGAGGGGCGGGCTTACGACATCTATAAGGCGCCGATCGATCGCCGGCTGCCGGTGATCGCCGTGCCGCTGCGCACGGGGGACGCCGACGTGTTGCTCGATCTGCAGGCCGTCCTGAACGACGCTTACGACCGGGGCGGATACGACATCATCGATTACCGCAAGCCTCCCCAGCCGCCTCTCGCCGGCGAGCTGGCGGAATGGGCCGACCAATTGCTCAGCCGGAAACAGTTTCGCTGATCCCAGATGAATGACCACGCCCCAGCCCCGGCGGCAAAGGCGGGGGTGTCGCCGAGTTGTCGCGATTCACGGGCGCGCAAGGAGAATCATCAATGAACGAAATCCTCACGATCGACGAAATCGACGAGCGTTATCCCGACGAATGGGTGCTCCTCGATGATCCGCAGGTAGACGAGTCGCAAGAAGTGCTGGGGGGGAAGGTGATCTTCCACGGAAGGGATCGAAACGCGATGTACCGGGCGGCGCAGGCCGTTCCGACCCCGAGAAATCTGGCGACCCATTACACCGGCGAGATCTCGGATGACATCGTGATCGCGTCGTCCGTCGCGAATCGAAAGAGTGGAGATCAGAAATGGACCAGATGCTGACGATCGACGAGATCAAGGATCGCTACGACTCCGAATGGATCCTTCTGGGCGATCCGGAGACCGACGAACAACTGAACGTGCAAGGCGGCACGGTGCTGTTTCACTCGAGTGATCGAGAGGAATTGTACCGCAAGGCCGCGGAACTGCGTCCGAAGCGGTCGGCGATCGTCTACACGGGTTCGGTTCCCGAGGACATGGAGTTCATTCTTTGAGCTTCCATTTCGATCCGGCCCACAAGCACATCCGCGTCGAAGTGGAAGTCGAGGGAATCGCGAGCAGCGTCGTGCTGGGTTTCGCTCTCGACACCGGCTCTTCGCGAACGACCATCCCCGAGGGCATCTTGCTGTTTCTCGGGTACGATCCGGCTGTCGCGACACGCCAAGTCCGCGTGACGACGCCTTCAGGAGTCGAACTGCGGCCACTGGTCACCATCCGCCGCATCTCGGCATTGGGACATGAACGAGTCGATCTTCCGGTCGTATGTCGGACACTGCCGTCGAGCGCCGACATCGAGGGCCTGCTGGGTTTGGACTTCTTCCGCGGACACGAATTGACACTCGACTTCCGACAAGGAGAGATTCGGCTCGCGTGAAGTCTCGCGCGCGTCCTTCGTCGAACGATGGCGCCGTTTCGGCGTCGACTCGGTAATCAAATGATGGGTTCCGCAATCGCCACCACCATGTCCCTCCCCGCCACCTTCGACGAATCCGCGTTCGAGGCGTTTCTCGCAGCGCGCGACGAACCCGGCTGGGTCAGCGATGCGCGGCGGGCGGCGTTCGAAATCTTTCGCGAGAAGTCCGCCGAGCCGCTCGATCCCGAGGAGTGGAAGCGGGTCGATCTTCGCACGTTCCGGCCCGAGAGCTACGCGATCCGCCCGGCGGGCGACGTGGCGGCCGCGTTCGACACGCTGCTCGCCGATCGGGCCGAGTTCGCGGGGCAGGTCACGCACGTCGACGGCCGCTGCACCGCCGCCCGGATCGACCCGGAACTCGAGCGGCAGGGCGTGCTGTTCGGCGACCTGGCGACGCTCGTCCGCGAGCGGCGCGATGTGCTCGAACCGCATCTGATGACGCGGGCCGTTCGTCCCGAGACCGATCGCTTCTCCGCCTGGCACGCCGCGTTCTGGACCGGCGGGACCGTCCTCTACGTCCCGCGGAACGTCTCCCTCGAAAAGCCGCTGCACAGTCTGATCGCGCTCGCGCAAAACGGCGCGGCGGACTTCTCGCACACGCTCATCATCCTCGAAGAAAACGCCGAGGCGACGCTGCTCGAAGAAACCGCCTCCGCCTCGCGCGACACGGCCGGACTGCACGTCGGCGCGGTCGAGCTGCTCGTCGGCCGCGGGGCGAACCTGCGTTACGTGCAGCTTCAGAACTGGAACGAGAAGGTCTTTCACTTCGCCCACCAGTGCGGCCGCGTCGAAGCCAGCGGCACTCTGCAATGGACCGTCGGCGGACTCGGCTCGCGGCTGGCCCACGTCCATCAGGACGTGCATCTCGACGGCCGCGGCGCTTCCGCCGAAGTCAACGGCGTGACGTTCGCGGTCGATCGGCAGCTCATCAGCTACTACACCAAGCAGTCGCACAACGCGCCGGACACGCGCAGCGATTTGCTTTACAAGGAAGTCCTCCGCGACCGCTCGCGCGTCGTCTGGCGGGGGATGATCCGCGTCGAGAAGGCCGCCCAGCAGACCGACGGCTACCAGCGGAGCGACGCGCTGTTGATGAGTTCCGCCGCCCGCGCCGATTCGATCCCCGGTCTCGAGATCGAGGCCGACGACGTCCGCTGCACGCACGGCGCGACGGCGGGCCGCGTCGATGAGGAGCAGATCTTCTACTGCATGTGCCGCGGCCTCTCGAAGTACGAGGCGATGCACATGATCGTGGAAGGGTTCTTTCAGCGGGTGTTCGACCGCATCCCGGTGGAGGCGGTCCGCGAGACCTTGAGCCAGGCGGTCGAGCGCAAGCTCGGCATCGGCGACTAACGCGTGGGGCAGACATCCTTGTCTGCCCGAACTCGACACGGGCAGGCTGGAAAGCCTGCCCCACGGAATGAACATGCCCGACTTCATCAAATACGCCGAACCGGACGAACTGCCCCCCGGCGGCCGCAA
>JBBDNU010000053.1:0-34461 GCA_040877365.1 Planctomycetales bacterium | reverse complement strand
CCCGCCGCCGCGTAACTTGCGGCCGAATCGAGTAATTTCAACGGGCTGCTAGGGTCACAAGTACATTGTCTCGATCCAGCTCGGAATCTCGTACCGAATTCGAAAGCACCGCCGCAGCCCGAAAACACCGTGTTTTGTAGCTGAATTGCCCATCGGGCTCCAAAAGCTACCCACAGATTCTGGTGAGGAGGCTCAATATTCAACAGGAGGTCGACCAGCCCTGATGTCGGCCGCCGCACCTTGATGTCTGAATTTCGTAGGGAACGGAAAAGGGGACGCAGCTTTTTTCCGGGGCATTATCACGGACAATCACGGCTCGTCCGCCGGGCGCGTGGCGTGGGCGTCGAGGCATGCCGGCCACGGTAGCCGGGGCCGTGTGCGGAAGTCAAGAAGATTCTCGGGAGGACTCTCGGCAGCCCAGGCGGAGCGGAGCCGCGAAGCGAGGAACAAGAGCGAGAAAGAGGTGCGTCCCCTTTTCCGTCTTTTCTCGTTCCCAAGCGGAGCTTGGGACGAGCTGGCGACCGTCCGCAGGGCGGCACGTTTTACAGCGAGCCACCGTCCCGCCCGGCGGGCGGGACGTACTTCCGCTTCGACGGACCTACATTTCGCGGGAGCGAAGTGCTACAGTCGAGACGACGGGCTGGAATTTCGATCCGAAGGCGCGCCCATGAGCCGAATTCTCTTCTCCGATTCCGAACTCGCCGCCTTTCAGCGCGACGGGTTTCTCATCGTCCCGGCGCTGCTCGATGCCGAGGAGGTCGCGCTGCTCCGCGACATCGCCCATGCCGACCGGCAGATGGAGCAGCAGGCGGCCAGCCGGGCGGACGGCGAGGGGGGGGCGATCAAGCTGCTGGTCAAGAACGAGCTGGCCGAGGACATCTACGGGGCGATCGTCCGCTCGCGGCGGGTCGTCGATCGCATGGAGCAGTTGCTCGGCGGCGAAGTCTACCACTGGCACAACAAGATGATCCTCAAGGAGCCGCGCGTCGGCGGGGCGTGGGCCTGGCATCAGGACTACGGCTACTGGTACGACAACGGCTGCCTGTTCCCCGACCTCGCGAGCTGCATGATCGCCCTCGACCAAGCGACCCGCGCGAACGGCTGCCTGCAGGTTCTGCGGGGATCCCACCTGCTGGGCCGCGTCACGCACGGCAAGGTCGGCGACCAGACCGGGGCCGACCCAGAGCGCGTCGAGGAAGCTCGAAAGCGGTTGGAGACGGTGTACGTCGAGCTGGAAGCCGGCTCGGCGGTGTTCTTCCACTCGAACCTGCTGCACTGCAGCGACCAGAACAAGAACGCCGCCCCCCGCTGGGCGTTCATCTGCTGTTACAATACGAAGTCGAACGATCCGTACAAGGAATCGCGGCATCCGCGATACGCTCCGCTCGAAAAGTGGGACGACGCGCGGGTGAAGGAAGTCGGACGGAGGCAACTCGCCGCCGTGAACGCGTGATCGCACCCGGGACCCCGGCATGCCAGGCGAGAATGGAGTCGACGACCTGATGGACCGCCGGCGAGGCGCCCCAGACGACGGTGCGCCCGCTTCTCCCGGCGGCGTCGACGCCTCGCAGCCGACGGTGCGGAGCAATGTTTCCCCGCCCGCCGCGTCGCCGGTGGCGGTCCCCGCGGAGCATCCCGCGCTCGAGTTGCGGTATCACCACCTGCGGTTCCACGCTCTGGGAGGACTGGGGTGCATCTTTCGCGCCGCCGACGAGAAGCTGCACCGCGACGTGGCGCTCAAGTTCATCCGACCGGAAGCGGCCGGCAATCCGGTCCACAACGAGCGGTTCCATGTGGAAGCGGAGGTCACGGCGCGGCTCGACCATCCCGGCGTGGTCCCGGTGTACGGGATCGGCCGCACGGCGGAGGGGCAGCCGTTCTATGCCATGCGGTTCATCCAGGGGGAGACGCTCGACGAGGCGATCCGCCGGTTTCACGGGGGGGAGCCGGCGGGAAACAAGTTCCAGCGCCGGAGCCTCGAGTTCCGAACCCTGTTGAACCAGTTCGTCGCGCTGTGCAACACGATCGGCTACGCGCACAACCGCGGCATCGTGCACCGCGACATCAAGCCGGCCAATGTGATGCTCGGCCGCTACGGCGAAACGGTCGTGCTCGATTGGGGGCTCGCGATGCCCGTGGGCCGCGACGAGCGGGCCCGCGCCAGCGGCGAGCAGACGCTGCTGCCCACTTCCGGCAGCGACAGCGGCACGTCCTCCGGCAGCGGCGCCGGGACCCCCGCCTACATGAGCCCCGAGCAGGCCCGCGGCGAGCTGCAGGTCGGCCCCGCCTCCGACGTCTACAGCCTGGGCACCACGCTCTACAAGCTGCTTACCGGCCGCGCGCCCTTCCGCGGCAACTCGCTCAACGAAATCCTGCAGGAGGTGCGGGACGGATCGTTCATTTCCCCCCGCGAGGTCGATCCCCGGGTGCCGCCCGGACTCGAGGCGATCTGTCTGAAGGCGATGGCCTTCGAGCCGCGGGAACGATATGCCGGCGCGGTGGATCTCGCCCGCGACGTCGAAAAGTGGCTCGCCGACGAGCCGCTGGCGGTGTATGCCGAGCCGGTGAGCGGGCGGCTGCTCCGCTGGGCGCGACGGCACCGGGGATCGACCTTCGTCGGTCTGGCGGCCCTCGTGGCGATCGTGGTCGTGGCGAGCCTCGCCGCCTGGCGGCTGGGGCGGCTGGCGAATCGCGAGCGGGACGCGCGGGTCGCCGCCGATGTCGCCCGCGCGGCCGCCGACGACGCGCGCGAGGAATCGCTGGAGATCGCGGCCAAGTTCGCCGCCCGCACGATTGCCGCCGAGATCGACCGCCGCTGGTGGATCCTCGAAGCCGAAGCGAACGACGGCGAACTCCGCGGCCTGCTCGAATCGGCCGCGGATCCGCAGACCGCCGCCGCGGCGAATTCGAAGCTCCGGGAGTGGATCCAGGACCGCTTCCGCAAACACGCCGACGCCGGCCGGGCCGCGAGCTGGTTCGTGCAGGACGCCAAGGGGGTGCAGTTGGCGCGGTGGCCGGTGGGGGACTCGATCGGCGAGAGCTGGGCATTCCGCGATTACTTCCACGGGCAGGGGCGCGACCTGCCGGAAGACGCGGCGGGGCCGATCCTCCCGATCCGCGACCCCTACCGCTCGATCGTCACCCGCAGCAGCGTGACGGGGAACCTGATGGTCGCCTTCTCGGTCCCCGTCTGGAAAGGGCAGCCCCGCGCTTCCGAGGTGCTCGGCGTGCTGGCGATGACGGTCGAGCTGCACCGCTTCGGCGTGCTCGACGGCCTGGGGCGCGAACGGCTCGCGGTCCTCGCCGACACGGGCGCGGACTGGATCGAAGGGGCTGAGCAGCGCGGATTGATCCTGCACCACCGCACTTTTGCCGATGCGCCGCGCGGCGACGCCGACGAGCGCCGCGCGCTGCGGCTCGATCCGCAGCAGGTCGCGCGGATGGCGGGTTCGCTGGCGGATCGAACGCGGGGGATCGGCGGTCCTTCCTCGGTCCCCGAAACCGCCAGCGGGGCGCAGCTGCTGCGGGACTATCGCGACCCGGCGGACAAGCTCGGCGAACCGGCGTGGACCGCCGCTTTCGAGCGGGTGGTCCTCCGCGGCCGGCCGGAGCATCTCAGCGACACCGGCTGGGTGGTGATCGTGCAGGAACGGCTGTTGCCCGACGCGCCGCCGCCGTTGCAGTGACTTCATCGGGAGCGTGAGATATACTGCCCCCTTTCGGCCATCCAACGACCACAAGGAGCGCGGCAGGACCGATGACGGCACTCGCGATCGCACCGGGGAAGACGAAGATCGGCTGGACCGGGACGGGGATCATGGGGGCCAGCATGTGCGGGCACCTCATCGACAAGGGCTTTTCCGCCACCGTCCATAACCGGACGAAATCGAAGGCCGAGCCGCTGCTCGCCAAGGGGGCGCAGTGGGCCGATTCCCCGCGCGGCGTGGCGGAGTCGTCCGACGTGATTTTTTCGATCGTGGGGTTCCCGCACGACGTCCGCGAGGTGTTGCTCGGCGAGCAGGGGGCGCTCGCGGGAGCGAAGCCGGGGAGCGTCCTCGTCGACATGACGACCAGCGAGCCGTCGCTGGCGGTCGAAGTCCACGAGGCGGCGAAGAAGAAGGGCGTTCACAGCATCGACGCCCCGGTCTCCGGCGGCGACGTGGGGGCGAAGAACGCCACGCTGGCAATCATGATCGGCGGCGACAAGGACGTGGTCGAGGCGCTTCAGCCCTGCTGGGAGGCGATGGGCAAGACCATCGTCCACGAAGGCCCCGCCGGCGCCGGCCAGCACACCAAGATGGTCAACCAGATCCTCATCGCCAGCAACATGGTGGGCATCTGCGAGGGTTTGCTCTACGCCTACAAGGCGGGGCTGGATCTGAACACGGTCCTGCAGGCGGTGGGCGGCGGAGGGGCCGCGAGCACGGCGCTCAACGTGCTCGCCCCGCGGGCGATCCAGAACAACTTCGCGCCCGGCTTCATCGTCGAGCACTTCATCAAAGACATGGGGATCGCGCTCGCCGAGGCCAAGCGGATGAACATCGCCATGCCGGGCCTGGCATTGGCGAACCAGCTTTACATGGCGCTCCAGGCGCAGGGCCACGGCCGGGCGGGAACGCAGGCACTGGTGGTGGCGCTGGCTCACATTTCGGGAATCGATTGGGAGAGGCGGCATTGACGGCAGGAGGGAAGCGGTAGCGTTGCTTCTCGAAAGCGGAATGGGAGAAAGCCATGGCGTCACCCTCGATCAAGCCTGCGCCGCTCAAGCCGAGCGCTCGCCACGACCATGTATTCGCGATCGTGCGATTCGAATCGGATGCCGGCGAGGACGTCCCGATCGACGTGCGCGTCTCGGTCACGAAGATCGTCACCGACCCGGCCGTCGCTGACGCGGAAGTCCACAGACTCAACGAGCTGAATCACGGGAAGGGGAGCTACTACTTTTCGCAGGTAACGCGGATCGAAAAGTCGGTCGCGGAAGCCCGGCCCCTTGCCGAACCCGAATCTGCAAGCGCTGCGGCAGAACACCCTCCCGAACTGGACGAGGAGGACGAGGAAATTCTAGACCGGATCTGGGATAAGATCGGCACGGAAAGCGCGCAGCCTCGCCCGGAATGAATCAGGAGCAAAACGAATGGGTCGCAAGGGAGAACGATTCGCCGGCCTCACGGTCGCGCTCGTCACGCCGTTCAAGAATGGCGCGGTCGATGAGGAGGCGCTGCGAAAGCTCGTCGATTTCCACGTCGAGTCGGGGACCGACTGTCTGGCCCCGGTCGGGACGACCGGCGAAAGCCCCACGCTGTCGCACGAGGAGCACGAGCGCGTCGTGCGGGTCGTCTGCCGGCATGCCGCGGGGCGCATCAAGGTGATGGCCGGGACCGGCTCGAACAGCACGTCGGAAGCGATCCGCTTGACGAAGGCGGCCCGCGAAGCCGGCGCCGACGGCGCGCTGCTGGTCGCCCCCTACTACAACAAGCCGATGCAGGAGGGCTTCTACCGGCACTTCGAGGCCGTCGCGAAGGCGGTCGACATCCCGATCGTGCTCTACAACATCCCCGGCCGCACCGGGAAGAACATGGAGCCGGAAACGATCGTCCGGCTCGCCGAGATTCCCAGCATCGTTGCCGTCAAGGAAGCCACCGGCTCGATGGACCAGGCCTCGCAGATCCTCTCCGCGAGCGACCTCACGGTCCTCTCCGGCGACGACAGCCTGACGTTGCCGCTGTTGTCGATCGGGGGCAGCGGGGTGGTGTCCGTCGTGGGGAACGTCGTCCCGCGGGACATGCAAGGGCTGTTGAAGGCGTTTGCCGCGGGCGACCTGGCAAAGGCGCGGGAGTGGCACCACAAGCTGTTCCCCCTTTGCCGCGACATGCTCGGGCTGGCGTCGAACCCGATCCCGGTGAAGGCGGCCATGCAGCTTCTGGGCCGCGATACGGGAGAAGTGCGGCTCCCGCTCACGCCGCTCGACGAGCCGAGCCGCAAGTCGTTGATCGGGACGTTGAAGAATTACGGGTTGCTTTGAGATCGCGTTTTTCGACGCAAAGGCGCAAAGCCGCAAAGGAGCGCAAAGGTCTGGTGGTAGCGGATTCGCAAGAATTTCGACCGGTTCGCGAAGACACGCTCTAAGAATAAAGTGCAGGCGGTGAGTTGAAGCATGGACCGCCGTAATGGAATGAGTTGCCGCGAGCTTTGCGTCTTCGCGCCTTTGCGTCGAAATCTCATCGGGGAGGAATCAAGCGGTGATCTTTCGCCGGCACGACGACGACGAGGACGAGGAAGAAATCGAACTCGTCCGCTTCCAGGGCGCGCTCGACGGCCGCGAGGCCGATCTCAAGGCGAACGCCAAGCTCGCCCGCATGGGACACGGTCCGGCGAAAGAACTCGTCACGAACGCCCTCTCGCGCCGCGCCGAAAAGCTCGTCGTCGAGCCGAAAGGGGAGAAAGGCTCGCTCGTCCGGCTGTTCGTCGACGGGATCCCCTACTCCGGCGGCCGCCTCTCGAAACAGCACGGGCTGGTCATCACGCAGATGCTCAAGCTCCTCGCCGGCCTCGACGTGCAGGAACGCCGCCGCCCGCAGTCGGGCGGCATCAAGGCGGAGCTCGCAGGGATTCCCTACGAGATCCTCGTCGACAGCCGGCCGCTCGGCGGCGGGTTCGAACGCCTGATCCTCCGCAGCCGAAACCTCAAGGAGCCGCGGGACACGCCCGAGACGATCGGCATCACTCCCGAGCTGAAGGCGAAGATCCGCGAGTTGACGGCGGACAAGCGGGGCGTGGTGGTCGCTTGCGGGCCGCCCGATTCGGGCGTCTCCACGACGGCCCTGGGCATCATGCGGTCGATCGACGCCTACATGTATAGCGTCTCCAATCTGGCCGATCTTCACGGCCGCAAGCTGCTCAACGTCACCGATTTCGAGCGCGATCCCGAAGACGATTTCGACACCGTGCTGGGAAGGCTGGTCCGCGTCGAGGCGGACGTGGTGTTCCTCGATCCGATCGAGGATCCCGCCGCCGCGCGAACGATCTTCGAATGGCAGAAGAAACTGGTGCTGATCTCCGAGATGAAGGCCAAGGACGCGGCCCACGGCATCGTCCAACTCTGCCAATGGGCGGGCGATCCGGCCATCGTGGCGGAGGGGCTGAAGGCCGCCGTTTCCCCCAAGCTCGTGCGCCTGCTCTGCACCAAGTGCCGGCAGGCCTACCGCCCCCACCCGAAGATTCTGGCGAAGACCGGCCTCCCCAAAACGACGAAGGCGCTGTACCGGCCTCCGCGGCCGGGAGAGCTCGACGAAGAGAACGGCGAGGAAGCGGTCTGCGAGCGCTGCGGCGGTGCGGGTTATCGCGGCCGGACCGCGATCTTTCAGGTCATCGAAATGACCCCCGCGATGCAGAAGCTGGTCGTTTCGGGCGGCAGCTCCGCGGCGATCCGCGAACAGGCGGCGAAAGAAGGGATGCAGACGTTTCGCAGCGACGGGCTGCGGGCGGTCGCCGCGGGATCGACGTCGCTCGAAGAGTTGCAGCGGGTGTTCCGCGAGAGTTGAGCGACGGCCCACGCGGCTAATGCAACCGCGCCGATCGCGACAACCGCGGCGCCTGTTCGGCCCGCGCCTCGCGATAGACCCACCACCCGATCCCGCCGGCGAGGGCGGCGAGCATCAGCACCGTCAACGTCAGAAACCTGCGATTCGGCTGCTCCGCCTGCTCGAGCATGCGGATCGCCTCCGCGGCGGACTGGCGGACCTCCGGTTCGGCGTCCTGCTTCTGAATGCTGCGGAGTGCGGGAATGCTCTCCTTCGCGGGCGCGCCGAGCGACCCGAGCGATCGCGCGCTCTGAACGCGGACGCCGAAATCGGGGTCCTTGAGCCCCGTCTCGAGCGCCGCGATGATCCGCCCCTCGCTGGTCTCCAGCCGGCCGAGCGCTTGGGCGGCGGCACGCCGCACGAGGGGACTCTCGTGCCTCAAGGCCAGGACCCATTCTTGCTCGGCGACTTCCGCCCGCGCCGCCCGGCTTCGCAGGGCCGCGTTCCACACGAGCAGCCCGGCGATGACCGCAACCCCCACCGCGACCGCGATCCGCCAAGGCCGCAGCTCGGCCGAGGCCGCCGCCGGTTGAACGCGCGCGCGCTTCGGCGGTGGCGGTTGACGGCGGACGAGCGGCGCTTCGACGGTGGCGAGCGCCCCCGCCGCGTCGCCCGCGGGAATCGCCGCCGGGCCGCCGGCGGCCTGTTGGAGCCATCCCGCGACCTCGGCGGCGCCGGACGGACGCTTCTCCGGGTCCTTCTCCAGCAGGCGGATGATCGCGTTCTCCAACAGCACCGGGCACTCCGGGACCAGATCCCGCAGCGCAGGGGGCGGCTCCTCGAGGTGCATCCGCATCAGGTCCGCCGGCAGGTTCGATTCGAACGGCGGCCGCCCCGTCAGCATCTCGAACAGCACGCAGCCCAGCGCGTACAGATCGGTCTGGGCGGAGAGCGGCGGCTTTCCCCGAATCTGCTCCGGCGCCATATACGGGAACGATCCGACGGTCTTCCCGTCCGACGTCAACCGACTCTCTCCCGCGACGAAGGCGATCCCGAAGTCGCTGAGCTTCAGGTTCCCATCGTCGCTCAACAGAAAGTTCCCCGGTTTCACGTCCCGATGGATCACTTCGTGGGCGTGGGCGTGGGCCAGGGCGCTGCACATCTGCAAGCCATAGCGGATGGTCTCTTCCGGCGTGAACCGGCCTTTCTGCCGGAGCAGCTCCGCGAGCGTGCCTCCCTCGACCAGCTCCATCGCGTAGAAGGCCTGCTTCTCGTCGGAGACGCCGCCGAAGCACTGCACGATGTTCGGGTGCTTGAGCGCCTTGAGCAGCTCCATCTCGCGGCGGAAGCGGGCCGCGATCGTCGGGTTCCGCGTCACGTCGTCGGGCAACAACTTCACCGCGACGAGCCGGCCGTCCTTGACGTACCGGCCGCGATAGACCACGCCCATTCCCCCCACGCCGATTTTCTCGCGCAGCTCGAAGGGCCAGATCCAGCGGGATGTCATGAAGGTTCCTTGACGGAGCGGACTGGGGCGCGATGCTCCACTCTCCTCGGCCCCATCGTCGCACCGACCTGCTATGGGGATTCTACGCGGGCTGCGCCGAGGGTAAATCGGGAAAATCGGTAGCGGCCGCAACGGATGCGGCGGTCAGAGGATCTGCGCGCGGAGCCGTTCCAGCAGCCGCACCGCCTCGCCGATGTCGGCCTTCTGCCGCACCGGATCGTGGGCGATCTCGCGCTCGATCGTCAGCGGCCCGTCGTAGCCGACCTCCTTCAGAGTGCGGAGATAATTCTCGATCCCCACGTCCCCCTGGCCGAGCGGCGTCTCTTCCCCCCACGATTTCCCCCGCGCTTCGGGAGCGGCCCACTTCCCGTCCTTGACGTGGACGCTGCGGACGAAGCGGCCGACCTTCTTCAACGCGGCGATCGGCTCGCCGGTGCCGTACAGGATCATGTTGGCCGGGTCGAAGTTCACGAACAAGTTGTCGCGCTGCACGTCGCGGATGAAATCGAGCAGATGGTCGGCCGTCTCCTGCCCCGTTTCGAGGTGCAGCGCCTGCCCGTTGTTCTTCGCATGATCGAGCAGCTCGCGCGTCGTGTCGAGCAGACCCCGGTAACTCGCCCCCGTCCGGTCCTCGGGGACGAAGCCGATGTGCAACGCGATCACCGGGCAGCCGAGGTGCTTCGACCAGTCCGAGATTTCCTTCATCTCCTGCAGGCGTTCGGCCCGCGTCTCCTCCGGGACGAGACCGACCGTGCGGGCGGAGGTCGCGGGGTCGGCGTAGCTTTCCCCTTCGAATCCGCCGAACACGGCCGTGACCGCGATTCCCGCCTCGTCGCACTTCCGGCGGAAGTCGCGGGCGGACTGCTCGGTGCGGGTGTCCCGCTGCGGGGCGTGCAGGTGGACGGTCGGGACGCCGAGATCCTGGGCCACGTCGAACCGCACGCCCAAGCCCGCGTCCACGGAGGTGAAGACGCCGATCGGCCAGTTGCTCATCGTTGGTTCTCCCATGTTGTTTCCCACGCGGGTGCGACCCGAATCCCGCCCGCCATCTTACCGGCGGAAGGCGGAAGGCAGAAGGCAGGGAAACACCGGCAGCCGCCTTGCAGACTTCGAACGTCGAAGTACGAATGACGAAGCACCGGTGCCTGCCGCGTCGTTGCTGCCTTCGATCCTCTGCCTTCTGCCTTTCTGCCTTCTGCCGACTCTACTGCCTGCTGCCACACTGGCCCCTCTCCGCGGCGCGCGGTATGTTCACATCACCCCAACCTCGGAGACCACCATGATCGAGCTGCGGAACATCCTGCTTCCCACCGATTTCAGCGAGCCGGCGCTGACCGCGACGCGGTACGGCCTCGAGCTGGCCCGGCGGTTCGGGGCAAGGCTGCACTTGTTGCACGTCATTGAAGACCCGGTCGTTTACCTCCCGATGTTCGAGAGCTACCCCCTCCCGTCGCGCGAGGAGTTCGAGCAGTTCGCCCAGGACCGGCTCGACAACTGGATCCTTCCCGAAGACGCCATGGGGATCGAGATCGTCCGGCACTGGGTGCACGGCGCTCCCTTGGTCGAGATCGTGCGGGCGATCGAGCGGGAGAAGATCGACCTGGCGGTCGTCGGCACGCACGGCCGCGGTTTCGCCGCGCACCTGTTGATGGGGAGCGTGGCCGAGAAAGTGGTCCGCAAGGCCCCCTGCCCCGTGCTCACCGTGCGGCCGGACGAGCACCACTTCGTGCACCCGGCGCATGAGACGGTGTGAAGCGATCTGGATTGGCGAGCACCGGGTCCGGAGAAAGTCCCACGGGGCGTGGCCCGTGGGCTTTCATGGGTTCGCGATCTTCCACAGGTGGCGGTCGCTGCGGACGTAAATCGCGTCCCCGGCGATCGCGGGGGTGCCGAGAATCGTTTCGCCGAGTTCGTTCCGCCCGATGATCCTTCCGTCCTTCTCGCCCGGTTCGACGACGAAGCCGACTCCCTGCTCGTTGAACAAGTACAGTCGCCCCCCCGCCGCGACCGGCGACGCGCTGAACGGCCCTTCCAGCCGCAGCCGCCATGTCACTTCGCCGCTCCCGGGATCGGCGCACACGACGACGCCGGCGCTGTTGAGCGAATACAACCGGCCTTGATGGACGAGCGGGCTCGCCGTGGACGGCCCCAGCTTCGACTCGCGCCACAACTGCTCCGGCGGCTCCTCCGTCGCTCCCGGCCGCAGCGCGGTGATGCCGTGCGACGGGACGTACACCACCCCGTCGGCGGCCGCGCTCGACGGGACCGTCGAGGCGCCGTCGCCGTAGCTCCATTGCGCGCGGCCGGTCCGCGGGTCGATCGCCGCCACCCCCGCCGACGATTGCAGCAGCACGCTGTCCGCAGAGAGCAACAGCGGGGACGTCCAGTTCGCCCGCTTGGGCCGGTCGATTTTCCACCGCGAGACGCCGGTCGCCGCGTCGAGACCGGTCGCGAACGAGTCGTCGTCCGACTCGACCTGCACGACGAGCGTCTCCCCCGCCACGACCGGCGACGACGACATCCCCAAGCTGTTGCTCGCGTTCGGGAAGTCGAGACCGAGCCCGCGATACCACACGAGGTTCCCCTCGAGATCGAGGCACGCCGCGTCGTTGCTCGAATAGAACGCGAAGATCCGCGCGCCGTCGCTTGCCGGAGTCGGCGCGGCGACGCAGCTCTTGGGATGGCACTGCGTCCGCCCGGTCGCGGTGAATTCCCGCTCCCAGCGTTTCTCGCCCGTCCGCTCGTCGAAGCACAGCACGTGCAGCCGGTCCTGTTCGACGCCGCTCGAGGCGGTCACGATCACCCGCCCGGCGACGACGATCGGCGCGGAGAGCCCGCGGCCGGGCAGCTCCGCCCGCCAGGCGACGTTCTTCTCCGCCCCCCATTCGACCGGCGGGTCCCCCTCGGCGACGCCGGTCGAATCGCTGCCGCGAAACTGCCGCCATTCCGCGCCCGCGACGGCGCCGGCCGCAGCCAGCGTCCACAGCAACGCAGCGAGAACTCGAACGCTCACGTGATTCGGCCTCCAGCTTGCGGTAGCTGAATTCGCAAGAATTCAGATGTTCCGGATGAATTCTTGCGAATTCAGCTACAGTGCAACGCCCTTTCGTTCGTTATCGGTCGTAGTGACCCGCTTCAGCGGGTCTCCGCCGAAGCGGACCGCTCTCCCGCGACGGAGCGCAGCCCCGTGCCGGAGCGTTCGCAGACGCGAAGCTGGAACTCGTAGCTCTGCGCCCAGTCTTCGCTCTGCTCGTTCTGGCAGATCTTGAGCAGTATCGTATTGGCCCCGGACTGCAGCCGCACCGGCACGCGGTACTGGTCGATCGCCATTCCGCGATGATATTCCTCGCGCGAGAACAGCAGCCGCCCGTTGACCCACAGCTTCCACGCGTTCGGCGTGCCGAGACGGATCTCGGCGTCCCGCGCGGCGTCGGCATGAAACTCGGCGACGGCATACATCGCCGCCCCCTTGTAGGGGGCGATGCTCTTCGCGATGTCGAGCAATCCATAGTCATGGTCCGTCGCGATCTCCCGCCAGGCGACGTTCCCGGTCTTGCCGGCGTATTCCTTGGCGAAATCCAGCTCCTGTTCGGGGGGATAGACGGCGTCGAAGCCTTTGTCCCCGGCGTGGTCGAACGGCCCGACGATCCGCCATTCGGTGATGAAGCCGAAGTGCCGCGGGAGGTGGACCTCCTCGCCGTGCGGCTCGAGCGCCTGGACGATCCGCTTCACCTGATCGACGTGGACCGCGCCGCTCAACGCCCGCTTCCACGCGGCGAGGGCGTCCGCCGGCCGCTTTTCGCTCTCGAACCGTTCCGCCCGGTCGATGAACAGCGCGACGGCTTCGCGCCGCAGCTCGGGGCTGGGGTCGTCGAGCATGTCCGGGACGAGCCGCTCGCGGACCGTCGCATCCACGCGGGCGACCCATCGGTAGGCCAGCTCCCGCGCCGCCGGGGACTGGTCGCGGTTCTCGAGAAATGTCTCGAGTTCCGCCACCGGCAGCGCGCCACCGCTCTTCAACGCGCGGCCGGCGATCGACTCGAACGCCCCGGTCAGCCAGTTCGCAGCCAGCGGGTTCGCGTCGCGGAACGCGCGGAGGATCGGCAACAGCGCCGCCGCGTCCGAACGCTGAAGCTCCTTCACGGCGGCGACGGCCGCGGCGTGCCCCTCCCCCCGCGGACCGACCGCGCGAATCGCGGCCAGCGACTTCGCGGGCGACTCCGCCCTCGCAGCGGACGCCGCGATCAGCAGCAGAATAGCGGCGGACAATGCGACGCGAATCCGAATCGGCATGCGAACCTCGCGTGAATCGGAAACAGGAACGAGCGGTGGATTGTATCACGCGCCGCTCCGCCGAGGAAACGCCACCATCAGCCGCGGCGGATGGCGTCCATGGGCATCATCCGCATCGCCCAGATCGCGGGATACAGGCCCCCCGCGATCCCGAGGCCGGTCGCGAACGCCAGGCTGAACAGCAGCAGTTGCGGACTGGCGAACAGTTGGATCCGGTCGGACCAGACCTCGTTGACGACGAGCGTCGCCGCCCAGCCGACGACGCAGCCGCACACGCCGCCGGCGAACCCGAGGATCGCGCTCTCCGACCCGATGAGCCGCAGCACGTCCCCTCGCGTCCAGCCGTTCGCCTTGAGAATTCCGAACTCGATGATCCGCTCGGTGACGCTCATCAGCATCGTGTTCACGATGCTCAGGACCGCGATCGTCACGCCGATCCCGGTCATCAGGACCAGAAAGATGTCCAGATCGCCGCTGAAGTCCTCGAACTGCTCCGCCCAATCGTCCGCCGTGCGGACTTGCAGCGGGAGCGCGAGCCCGCGCGGGCGTTCGGAAACGCCGCGGGCGGACTCCGGCTCGGTCGAAGGAGCTTCGCCCGCGGGCGGCGGATCGGCGGCGTCGCGCGATGCCCGTTCGATCGCGTTCCCCATCGCGTGCAGGAACAGCGAGAGCGGGTTCCCGCCTCCCGCTCCGCCCGCGAGGCCCGTTCCCCCCGCGGGGATCGACGCCGGGGGCAGACTGCGGCCCCGGAAGTGCTCCTGGATCCGCCGCGTCAAGTCGTCCGCGTCGGCGCCGGCCTCCGGTTCGATGTAGAAGCTCGACACCGAATCCGGGCTGAACCGCGTCATCCCGCGGACCGTTTCGAGGTCCATCACGATCGCGATGTCGAGCAGCAGCGATCCGCAATGATAAATGCCGACGATCGTCACCGGCTGCCCGTTCACGTCGAGCGCTTGGCCGACTCCCTTGCCGTATTGCTCGGCGATCTGTCGGCTGACGACGGCGTTGAAGGTTCCGCGGTCGGACTCACGGAGGAACCGCCCTTCGACGAGCGCGTCGCGATAGACGCCGCGCTCGAGGGCGAGCCGGGTGCGGATCTCGGTCCCGAACAGGAACCGGGGCGGACTCACGACGATCTGCCCGTCGACGAGGTTCACCCGCTGCCAGATTTCGGCGTTGACGACGCGGACCCCTTCGATGCGGGCGATCTCCGCTTCCCAGGCGGCGGGAACGGTGGAGAATAGCGGGATCGGCGCTCCGGGCTGCATCGCCACCAGTCCGGGGATGCGGTGGAACGCCTCGTCGACCATTCGGTCGAGCCCCTCGGCGACCGCGAACAGCCCCACCATTCCCATGATCGCGACGGTCAATCCCGCCAGCGCGAGGAGCGAACGCATCTTCCGGCTGAGCAGGTTGCGGAGGGCGAATTTCCACATGGGGGAAGGATAGGGGGTCGCGCCGCCGATTTCCACGATCTTGAATTCGCACGAAAGCCGCCCCTAGAATGCGGCATGGCCGACGAGGACTATTACCAGGTGCTGGGGGTCGCGCGCGACGCCTCGCCGGAGGAGATCCGCAAGGCGTACAAGAAGATCGTCCGCGAAAACCACCCCGACATGAAGCCGGATGACAAGCAGGCCGCCGAACGCTTCAAGCAGGCCCAGGACGCCTACGCCGTCCTCGGCGACCCCGAGAAGCGGAAGCAGTACGACCAGTTCGGCCACGCCTTCCGCGGGGGCGGCCCGTTTCCCGGCGGCGGACGCACCTCCGCCTGGAGCGCCGGTCCCGGAGGGGGCGGGGCGGTCGACCTCGAAGAGTTGTTCGGCGCCGGCGGGCTCGATTTCGGCGACCTGTTCGGGATGGGGGGCGGCGGGCGGGGCTTCCGCGGGGCGCGTCCCGCGCCGCCGCGCAAGGGACAGGATGTGCGCGTCGAAATCCAGGTCCCGTTCCACGTCGCCGCGCTCGGCGGAAAGCACGAGGTCCACTTCAGCCGCAACGGCCGGCCGCAGCGCGTCACCGCGAAGGTTCCTCCCGGCGTGGAGGACGGCAGCGTGATCCGCCTCGCCGGTCAGGGGGAAGAAGGCCCGGCCGGGGCGGGGGACCTGCTGGTGAGCGTCCACGTTGCCCCGCACCCGTATTTTCGCCGCGAGCGGAACGACATTCATCTCGAAGTGCCGATCACACCGGCCGAAGCCGCGCTCGGCGCGAAGATCGAAGTCCCCACGCTCGACGAGGGCCGAGTCATCGTGACGGTCCCGGAGGGGAGTTCAAGTGGGCGGAAGCTGCGGCTGCGGGGGAAGGGGATCGCGGACCGCAAGACCGGGGCGCGGGGGGACCAGTTCGTGGTGGTGAAGATTGCCGTGCCGCCCCATCCGAACGACGCCGCCCGCGAGTTGTACGGCCGGCTCGCGGAGGCGCAGCCATTCGATCCCCGGGCGGGGCTGTGGTGATGCCGCATTCCTTCCGGCCGGCAGTGACGGAGTCCGGCTTTCGACGCAAAGGGGCAGAGACGCAAAGCAGCGCCAAGGAATTGTGAGTGATGTTGCTGGACAATGGCCGGCAACGATGGTCACGGACCCTTGTTCCGGGTTGGCTTCAATGCAAACCGCAACTACGCGGATGGGTGTACAGTGATCGGCGAGCGGGATTGTTGCAGGCGTTCCGATTCACGTCTTTGCGCTTCTTTGCGCCTTTGCGTCTTTGCATCGAAAGCTCCGACTCGACGCTCGCTGCTCCAACCGACTGCGGGGCTGCGGTTCCTGTGCGTGATGGTCGCGCTGTCGTCGTGCGCTCCGGCCTGCGCCGTCGCGGCGGATCCTTCGTCGCCGGATGCCGGCCCCGCCGCGGGGAACGAGCGCTCCGACCCGGAAGCAGCCGAAACCGCTCGGCGAGAGGCGGACGAGATCGCGCGGCGGGAGCGGGCGTTCTCGAGCGGGATGCTGGCGCTCGTGGGGATCGTGTTGTTGGGAGGTCTGCTGGTGGTCGTGACGATCCTGTGGGGCGGCAGCGCGCGGAAGCGCGCCCGGGCCGGGCTTCCCGCGCAGTCCCCGCAGGACGAGTTGTGGTATCTTCGCAAGAAGGAGCCGCGATCGACCGGCGACGCTGAAACCGGTCCTCCCGACGAGAACGACAGCGAACGAGCGACCCCTTCGTGAAACGCTTCGGCCGACCGCCGCAGACCCGCCTTCGCTCGTCGGTCGAGTTCGCGCGGATCTACGATGCGAAGCAGAAGGCGGGGGACGGGCATCTGCTCGTGTTCGCCGCCCGCAACGAGCTCGGCCTCGCGCGGTGCGGCGTCAGCGTGTCGAAAAAGCACGGCGGCGCGGTCCGCCGCAACCGGCTGAAGCGGCTGCTCCGCGAGGCGTTCCGGCTGGAGCGGCCCGAACTGCCGGCGGGGCTCGACCTGGTCCTCATCCCCCGCCAGGACTCCGGCGCGACTCTCGCCGACTATCGCCGCTCGCTGCGGAACCTGGCGCAGAAGCTGGCGCGGCGGATGCCGCGCGAGGAGCGACCGTGAGCGCGTTGCGGTGGATCGCCGAGTTGCCGGCCCGCGGGCTGATCCTGCTGGTGCGGGGCTACCAGATCGCGCTCAGCCCGATCTTCGGCCGGCAGTGCCGGTTCCACCCCACGTGCAGCGAGTACTTCATCCAGGCGGTGCGGAAGTACGGGGCGGTCGCGGGGGCGTGGCGCGGCATACGCCGCATCTGCCGCTGCCACCCGTTCCACCCGGGGGGATACGACCCGCCGTAGGCAGTGCGGACTTCAGTCCGCAATGCTCGTGAATTCACCGTGGCCGACGCTGCCAGCGTCGGCCGAGTGTAGCACGCCGTGACCAACGGGGAAGGGCGTGCGATGCTCGGCTGGGGCCGTCTGAAGCGACATCTGGATGGACGCCATCCCGTCCATTCCGCGCCCTTCGCAAGGCATTAGGGCATGCTACCACCCGAGAGATCAGCGAAGGGCCTCTTCCAACAGGGACCCTAATACGACCAACGCACAGCCGCCCAACAGCAGCAATGGATGCACGAAGAGCGAGACGATCGCCAGCGTCTGCGGCCGGCCCTGCGCCCGGAACGCGCCCCATAGGCCGGCGAACACGGAGCCGACCAGAAACACCAGCCAGCCGAGCATCAGGATCACGTCCCGATACAGGAGGAACGGCATCGCGTACGACAGCACCGTCCACGGCAACGCGAGCCACGCGACCGTCCACGTGAAGTGGCTCATTCGGCCCTGAAGCCGCCGCACCTGCACCGCCCATCACTCGGGCGGGGTTCGCCCCGCCGACGGCTCGAATTCTTCGAGCGTCGAACTCTCGAACCGGTCCACGCGCGCCTCCCGGAACGCCGATCCGCCGCGTTTGCGAACCGGCTATTCCCTCTCCGCCTGCGGGGCCGGATCCACCGGAAGGATCTTTTCGGGAGGAAGTTCGGGCTGGGGGACGATCGCCGGAAGCGGGCGGATCTGGATGCCGCCGGCGCCGCCGAAGATCCGCACCGGGCCGTTGTTGCTCGTGTATTTCTCGTAGAGCTTGGCCGCCTCGGGATCCTTCTTCTTCAGGTCGTCGAGATCGTCCGCCTTGACCTCCTTGGTCTGCGTCTTGCCGTTCGCGTCCGGCTCCTCGGTGCGGACGACGATGTTCTTCCCCGACTCGTCCGAGATGCGGACCTTCCTGCCGTTCTCCTCGACTTCCACCTCGCGCTTCCCGTTGACGACGCGGACCTGCATCCGCATTCCCGGTCCGGCGATCGCCCGACCGTTGATCTGGAGGCGGATCACCCCGCCGTTGCCGAGATTGATGCCGTTCTGCGGCGCCGGCGGCGGATTGACGATCGCGTCGGCCCGCTGCGCGACCGATTTGTCGTCGCTCTTGGCGAGCTTTTCGAGAGCGGCCTTGGCGGCCTGCTTCGTCGCCGCGTCCTCGGCGCGATGCAGCGATTCGAGAATGGCGATGCACCGCGTCGCGACGTCGAGGTCGCCGCCGAGGGCCGCTTCGGCCACCGGCGCGATCGCCGCCTGCCCGGCCTCCTGCAGGTTCTCGGCCGCCTGAATGCGGGTCTCGAAGTCGTCGTTGGCGAGGTCCTTCACCCACCCGGCGATCCGCTCGGCGGCGGGCGCCGCTTGGCCGTCCTGCGCCGCCGGTGCGGGGGTCGCCGGTTCGTCCGCGCGTGTCGAGGAACCGATGCCGCCCGCCACGAGCGCCGCCATGAACCAAAGGAAGAGCATCTTCATTTCGGAAACTCCTGCAGACGGGAATCGGACTCGTCGCTGCTGGAGAAGATATCTTCCGCAACGGGAGAGGATAACGCAACCGAAGTTTGCCGCTGGAGTCCAGCCTTCAGGCTGACGATGAACCCAGCGCGGCCATCGCGCGCGAGCGGACAGGCTGAAGCCTGTACTCCAGCGGTGGAAAGCACCGCGGGGCTGACGCCCCCCCGCTCGCCGGCGTTCATCCCGCCGGGACCAGGTCCGGGGCGGCCCCGCCGAAGCATTCCTGGCGGCGGGCGATCACGGTGGGCGTCGCGGATCGTTCGCCGACGAAGCCGATGATCGCCGCCTCCCGGTGCCCCGCCTCGCGGAGCGCCTCGCGGAGGGCGAGCGCCGCTTCCGGCCGCACCGCCAGCAGCAATCCCCCCGCCGTCTGCGGGTCGAACAGCGCGTGCCACGCCGGATCCTCGCGCAGGTTGTACTCGTCCGGCGCGATCCGTTCCGCCACGAGCCGGTTGGACGGCTCGAGCGTGCTGCGGATCCCCTGGGCCACGATCTCGGCGAACCCTTCGAGCAGCGGGATTTCGCTGATCCACAATTCGGCGTCGCGCTCCGCCGCATCGAGCATCTCGAACAGATGCCCCGCCAGCCCGAAGCCGGTGACGTCGGTCGCCGCCTCGACCCCGAACTCGCGGGCGATGCGGGCCGCTTCGCCGTTGGAATGCAGCATCTGCGCGAGCATGGACCGCATCCAGCCGGCCCGCGCGGCGCACCGCATGTGCCCCGCGAGGATCGCCCCGGTGCCGAGCGGCTTCGTCAGCACGAGGCTGTCCCCCGCGCGCAGGTTTCCCTTCGCGAGCGGCTCGCGCCCGCGGAGGCTGCCGATCACCGTGTAGCCGAGCGTGGGCTCGTCGCTTTCCGTCGTGTGTCCGCCGAGCAGCGTCGCCCCGGCGGCCGTCAGCTCGCGCAGGCCTCCGGCGAGGACCTGGTACAGGAACTCCGCCTGCCGGCGGGGGGGGCCGGGAGGGACCGCCGCCATCGCCATGGCGCCGGTCGGCTCGGCCCCCATCGCCCACAGGTCGCTCAGCGCGTTGAGGGCCGCGATCCGCCCGACGAGATAGGGATCGTCCAGAAACGGCTGGAAGAAATCGACCGACAGCACTTCGGCCGCGTGCCGCGCCGGATCGAGCACCGCCGCGTCGTCCGGGCGGTCCAGTCCGATCCGCACTCCCTCCGGCGACGCGACCTTCAGGCGTTCGAGGGCGGCGGCGAGCACGCCGGCCCCCACCTTGCCGCCGCAGCCGCGGCAGCGCATCTCCGGAGGAGCGGCGCGCGGGGAGGAGGAATCGCCGACGCGCGGCGCGGCGGACATTTCCGCCTGCATCGGCCGGTAGTCCTGATACATCCGCATGAACTTGCGGTCGAGATGGTCCTTCCACCGCCACGCGAGCCGGTTGTGAAACGAGAGCCCCTTGTATTCGCCGATCGCCCGGCCGTCGCCGGTGCCGATCAGCGACAGGAACCCGCGCTGCGGGTCGTACTCGACCAGCGGCCGGCCCTCGAAGTGCCGGCGGAGGTTTTCCCAGAGGAACTTTCCCTCGCGGACCGCGTACACTCCCGCCTTGGGGACCGGGCGATCGACGATCGTGGCGGTGTCCCCGACGACGAACACCGGATGGTCGGCGAGCGTCTGCAACGTCGGGCGGACGGCGAGGAATCCGTCGTCGCTCTTCGGCAGATCGAAGTCCGCGAGGCTCGCCGGCGGCGCGGCCCGCGTCGCCCAGACGACGATGTCGGCGTCGATCGGCGGCCCCTCCTCGAACGACACCTTCCCGGCGGAATAGTCCCGCGCTCGGCGGGGCAGCTCGACGCGAATCCCCCGCCGGCCGCACTCCCGCAGAGCGAGTTTCGAAGTCCGGCTCGCATAGCCGGGGAGCAGCCGCTCGTGCGAATCGACGAGCGTAAGGGAGGCGTCGAGGTTCCGCTGCTTGAGCAACTGGTCGAGGCAGAAGGCGACTTCCACCCCCGCCGCCCCGCCCCCCACGATGCACACCCGCGCGCGGTTCGCGTCGCGATACGCCTCCTGCAAGCGGGCCTCGAACCGGGCGCGGAACGTGGGCATCGGCTTGATCGACAGCACCTCGGGATGCGCCCGCCACACGTCCGCGCCGCTCGGGACCGATCCGATGCCGATCGACGCCGCGTCGAACCGCAACGGCGGCCGGTCGTCAAGCCGCACCTCGCGGAACTCGGGATCGAAGCCGGTCGCGGCCGCGTCGATGTACCGAGCGCCGCAGCTTTGCGCGAAGCGGTACAGGTCGATCTCCATTTCGTCCGCGGCGTATTGCCCGGCGAGCGTGCCCGCGAGCATTCCGCTGTAGGTCGCCCGGCCGAAAGGGGAAACCAGCGTGAGCTGCACGCCGGGGATGGGCTGCATCCGCCACATGCGGACGACGTGCAGGTTCGTGTGCCCGGCGCCGATCAGGACGAGGTCGCGGTCGGCCGGTCGCGAATGCATGACAAACCGCGTCTGTGGGCGGAAGAGAAGCAGGGGAGGGAACCACCCATCGTACCGTCGGTCGCGGCACGTCTCCAGCAAGGGCCATCCGGTGCGCAGTGCGATGTGGCGCCCATTCCCCTAGAATATCCGCATGACCGCATTCGAAGAGCTCTTGGATTCCCCGCACGGTGACCTCGACGACCTCCGCACCGTCGGGACCGGTCCCGCCGGCAACCTGCCCCTCTCGCCGGAATTGCTCCGCGACAGCCCGAGCGGCGATTTGTTCGGCCTCACGCAGTCGGCCGGCATGGGCTGGGACCCCGCCGAATTGCTCCGCGACCAGTTCCTGATCCTCGGCACGCAGGGGGGCATCCGCGCGGAGGACGGCCGGCCGATCGCCCTCGGCTATCACACCGGCCACTGGGAGATCGGCCTGCAGATGCGGGCCGCCGCGGACGAGTTGAAGCGGCTCGCGCGGCTGCCGTTCGCCGCGTTCGTCAGCGATCCCTGCGACGGCCGTTCGCAGGGGACGCCGGCGATGATGGACAGCCTCGCCTACCGCAACGACGCGGCGATCGTGCTGCGGCGATTGATCCGCTCGCTCCCGCTCCGAAAGGGCGTCCTCGGCGTCGCGACCTGCGACAAGGGACTGCCCGCGATGATGCTCGCGCTCGCCGGCGAGCGCGGTTTGCCCGGAGTGATCGTCCCCGGCGGGGTGACTCTGCCCGCCGCGAATGCCGAGGACGCCGGAAAGGTGCAGTCGATCGGCGCCCGCTTCGCCCACGGCGAGATGACGCTGGAAGAGGCGGCCGAGATGGGGTGCCGCGCCTGCGGCAGTCCCGGCGGAGGGTGCCAGTTCCTCGGCACGGCGGCGACCTCGCAGGTGATCGCCGAGGCGCTCGGGATGGCGCTCCCGCACGCGGCGCTCGCGCCGTCGGGACAGCCGGTGTGGCTCGACGTGGCGGTCCGCTCCGCGCGGGCGGTCGTCGCGCTCGCCGAGCGCGGGATGACGCTCGCCGATATCCTCACCGACGCGGCGATCGAGAACGCGATGGCCGTCCACGCGGCGGTCGGCGGGTCGACGAACCTGCTGCTGCACGTCCCCGCGATCGCCTTCGCCGCGGGCTTGAAGCGGCCGACCGTCGCGGACTGGAGCCGCGTCAATCGTCGCGTGCCGCGCATCGTCGACGTGCTGCCGAACGGCCCGGTCGGGCATCCGACGGTGCGGCTGTATCTCGCGGGGGGCGTGCCGGAAGTCATGCTGCACTTGCGCGAGCTGGGATTGCTGCACCTCGACGCGCTGACGGCGACGGGCGAGCCGTTGTCGAAGGTGCTCGACTGGTGGGAACGCTCGGACCGCCGCGCGCGGCTGCGGGCGGTGTTGCGCGAGCGGGACGGCGTCGATCCGGACGACGTGATCATGTCGCCGCGGCGCGCGGAACAGCGCGGGCTGACGAGCACCGTCACGTTTCCCGTGGGCAACATCGCCCCGGAAGGGGCAGTCATCAAGAGCACGGCGATCGACCCCGAGGTGGTCGACGCCGACGGCGTGTACCGCAAGACCGGCCCCGCGCGGGTCTTCACCACCGAGCGCGAGGCGGTCGCCGCGATCAAGGGGCGCGGGGAGCGGCCGATTCAGCCGGGGGACGTGATCGTGCTGATGGGGCGCGGGCCGCTCGGCGCGGGGATGGAGGAGATCTACCAGATCACCGCCGCGCTGCGGTATCTGAAGTTCGGGAAGCACGTGGCGGTCGTCACCGACGCCCGCTTTTCCGGCGTCTCGACCGGAGCCTGCATCGGCCACGTCGGCCCGGAGGCGCTCGCCGGCGGCCCGATCGGCAAGCTCCGCGACGGCGACCTGGTCCGCATCGAAATCGATTGCCGCCGCCTCACCGGGCGCATCGACTTCGTAGGGTGGGCTGTGCCCACCAATGATGAAGAGAGAGCCGAACCATCGCCCAGTGGTGGGCACAGCCCACCCGACTCGATTGGAGTGAATGATCGCGGCGAACGGCGGTTCTCACCGGAAGCGGGCGCGGCGATCCTCGCCGCGCGGCCGCCGCACCCCGCCCTCGCCCCGGACCCGCTGCTGCCGGACGACACCCGGCTGTGGGCGTTGCTCCAACAGGCCGGCGGCGGCACGTGGGGAGGCTGCGTGTACGACGTCGATGCGATCGCCCGCGTGATGCAGGCGGGCATCCGCGCCGGCGACGGAGGATCATAAGAAGTTTTCGACGCACAGACGCGAAGACGCAACGGACAATCAAGGTCGAGAGAAAAGCGGAATGTCTGATCGCGCATAGCCGGCATCTGCCTTGCGTCCGTTGGCGTCTTTCGCCGTTGCGTCGAAATTCCGGGAGTGTTCGCGATTCGGGAGAGGATGATGCCGCGTCGATGCCTGTTGATCGCCGGACTGTCGCTGGCCGCTTCGATCGCGGTTGGCGCCGCGGCTGGAGATTCATTGAAGGATGCGGAAGCGGACGCCGCCCGCGGCTGGCGGATTCTGCGGACCAAGGCGTTCGTTCCCGCCGATTTCGATCAGGAAACGTTCGATTCGCTGTGGAAGACGTGGCCCGGCCCGCTGCGATCGCAGGCGGAGAAGGCGACCGCCGAGGAGCGGCGGAAGATGTCCTTCGCGCGGTACGGACTCGTCGAAGCGCCCGACGACATAGACCGCGGCGGGCCGGGGATCGGCTACGTCCGCGACGGCGACCGCGGCTGGGCGATGAGCTGCCTCGCCTGTCACGCCGGCAAGGTCGCGGGGCGGGTGGTTCCGGGGCTGCCGAACTCGCACTACGGTCTGGCAACGCTGGTCGAGGACGTGCGGCGGACCAAGCTCGCGCAGGCGAAGCCGCTCGCGCATCTCGATCTCGCCGCGTTGAAAGTTCCGCTGGGGACGACGCACGGGACGACGAACTCGGTGATGTTCGGGGTGATCCTCGGGGCGCTCCGCGAGCCGGACATGACGGTCAACACGCTCCGCGCGCCGCCGAAACTCCTCCATCACGACATGGACGCCCCGCCGCTGTGGAACCTGAAGAAGAAGCGGAGCCTGTACGTCGACGGCTTCGCCCCGAAATCGCACCGCCCGCTGATGCAGTTCATGCTCTTGCCGGCGAACGACCGCGAGACCGTCTACGGCTGGGAGGACGACTTCGAGGCGATCTTCGCCTGGATCGAATCGCTCGAGCCGCCGCGCTATCCGTGGGAGATCGACGACCGGCTGGCCGCGGCGGGGCGCGCCGTCTTCGAGCGGAACTGCGCGACGTGCCACGGCACGTACGGCGATGGCGGGCGATACGTGCAGAAGACGATTCCGCTCGCCGAGATCGGCACCGACCCGGTGCGGTTCCGCGCGCTGGCGGGCTATCGCGAGGCGATGCGGAAGAGCTGGATGAGCCGCTACGGCGAGGATCCGGTCGAGGTCGAGCCGGTGGGCTATGTCGCCCCACCCCTCGACGGCGTGTGGGCGACCGCCCCTTATTTCCACAACGGCTCGGTCCCCACGCTGTGGCACGTCCTGCACCCCGACGAGCGGCCGGCCGTCTGGAAGCGCACCGAAGACGGCTACGACCGCGCCCGCGGCGGACTGGAGATCACCCCGCTCGACGCGGTCCCGCCCACGAAGGCGGCGGCCGAGCGGCGACGATTCTTCGACACGGGCCAACCGGGCAAAAGCGCCGCCGGCCACGACTTCCCGAATGCGCTGACCGAACCGGAGAAGCGGGCCGTGCTGGAATATCTCAAGACGCTGTAGGAGAGCGCGAATGCCGGGGCCCCTCCACTCGCCATCGCCCGAGACGGTCGGAACGGCCGCATCGGCCAGGATGTTTCGCGCCCTGCTTGTGTTCCTCTATCTCCTGGTGGTTCTCTTCGGCTGTCGGACCGCATTGCTCCCGGAGCGGCAGCGGGTCGATTGGATTTTCAGCGGCACGTTCGGCGTGACCTTCGCCGGAATCTGTATCTTCCATGCGCGGGCGAACGGCAAGCGGTTCGTACACGCGGCGCAGTGGCTCACCGTCTTTCTGTGGCCGGTCATCGTCCCCGTCTATTTCACCTGGGCGCGCGGCTTTCGGGGACTCGGCCTCGTGTTGTTGCACCTGGTGCTGCTGGTGCTGCTGTGGCTCCTGGTGTGCGCCACGGCGCTGCTCACCTCGATTGCCGTGGGTGGTTCGTTCCTCTGATTCGCAAGAAACCAGTCGAGTCGCGGCGGACGCGGCTTGCGTCCGAATGGGGTTCGTAAACGATCACCCGCAATGCTGGTGGGCACAGCCCACCCTACGAGCGCGGGGTTCACTCCCGCCGGCCGCGCCGTCCCTTTCCCGCCGAGCGCCGGCCCTTCTTCCCGCCGCGTTCGTCGCTACGGCCTCGGCGGCGCTCGCGGTCCGGCTTCGTCCCGCGCGAGCCGCGGCGGCGGGAGTTGCCGGGAGAGACGGCGACCACGCTGAAGTTCAATTCGCGGCGATCGACGTCGACCAGCGCGACCTTCACCGTCACGCGGTCTCCCAGCCGGAACTCGCGCCCCGTCCGCCGCCCGATCAGGCTGAACGTGGTCTGGTCGAAGTCATAGAAGTCGTCCGCCGGCAGGCTGCTGACGTGGACCAGCCCCTCCGCCGGGATCGCGGTCCCCTGGCAGAAGAACCCGAACCGCTCGACGCCGGTGATGATCGCCTCCAGCTCCTCCCCCAGCCGCTCGCTCATGTACGTCAGCAGCTTGACCTTGACCAGGTCGCGTTCGGCGTCGGCGGCGCGGCGCTCCGTCACCGAGCAGTGCTTCCCGAGCCGCACCAGCTCCTCCATGCCGGGGCCGCGCGGCTGGCGCTCCCCCGCGACTGCCTGGTCGATCAGCCGGTGGACCTGCAAGTCGGGATAGCGGCGGATCGGGCTGGTGAAGTGGCAGTAATCCTCTTCGGCCAATGCGTAGTGCCCCGTGTCGATCGCCGTGTACTCCGCCTGCTTCATGCTCCGCAGGAGCGAATAATTGACCGCGTGCTCGAGCGGAGCCCCCTCGACCTGATCGACGATCCCCTGCAACTCGTGCCGGCTGCTGTAGTTGGTCAGCTTGAAGCCCAGCGCGGCGGCGAAGTTGGCGAAGGCCTGGAGCTTCACCGGGTTCGGCTCGCCGTGCCCGCGGCGGAGGAACGGCACGCCGAGATCGGTGAGCTTCGTGGCGACCGCGATGTTCGCCGCCAGCATGAACTCCTCGATGATCTGGTGGCTCTCATCGTGGACTTCCTCGTGCGCGCCGCTCACGCGGCCTTCTTTGTCGAAGTCGATGCGGACCTCCGGCAGGTCGAGGAACAGCGCCCCTTTCGTCCGCCGCCGCCGACGGAGGAGCATCGCCAATTCGTGCATCCGCGCGAGAAGCTGCCGGACCTTCGCCGGCACGCGCCCCTTGTGGCTTTCGGGGTCTTTGACGATCGGCAGCACCTGTTCGTAGGCGAACCGCCGCGTCACCTGGATCACCGAATTCGCGAAGCTCGAGTCGAGCGGCACGCCCCCGGGATCGAACTCGATGAACACCGATTTCGCGTACCGCTTTTTCCCCTGCTGGAGGCTGGCGAGGCCGTTCGAGATCAGCTCGGGGATCATCGGGACCACGCGCTGCGGCAGATAGACGCTCGTCCCGCGGAGCTTGGCGTCGCGGTCGAGGGCCGAGTCTTCCGGGACGAAATGGGCGACGTCGGCGACGTGGACGCCGAGCCGCCAGTGGCCGCTCTTCTCGCGGGCCAGCGAGATCGCGTCGTCGAAATCGCGGGCGTCGACGGGGTCGATCGTGACGATCGTCTCGCCGGTGAGGTCGAGCCGGCCGTCGATCCGCTCGCCGTCGAATTGCTGCGCCGCGAGGCGGGCCTCTTCGTGCGCGTCGTCGGAGAACTCGACCGGCAGTTCGTACTCGCGAATGATCGACAGCGTATCGACCCCCGGCTCGCCCCGCGGCCCGAGGACTTCGACCAGCACCGCCTCGCCCGTGCGGAAGTGCGTCGGGAAGCGGAGCATCTCGATGACGACCTTGTCGTCCGGCTGCGCGCCCTTCGCGCCGGGGTCGTCCACGAGAATCGGCGCGGCGAACGTGCCGCCGTCCACGCGGACGAAGCTCTGCCCGTTCTGCTCGAAATATGTCCCGACGAACGAGTTGCCGGCGCGGATGAGCACTTCCTCGACGCGGCCGCAGCGCTGGCCCCCGGCGCGGCGGCGCTTGAGCAGCCGGACCAGCGCCTCGTCGCCGGTGTGGGCGTCGTGCATGTCCTCCGGGGCGATGTACACGTCCCGCTGCTGCGGAGTCGCGGCCGGCTCGTGCGGGATGAGGAAGCCGGCGCCGCTCGAGATCCGCTTGATGGTCCCGACGAGCATGCCGGGGGCCGCGGTGAGGTGGACCACGCCGCCGTCCGCCGCGACCGCCTCGCCGGAGGCGACCAGCGCTTCGAGCGCTTCGCGGAACTCGGGCATCCGCTTCTTGCGAACGCCGAGCTTCTTGGCCAGCGCCTGCGGCTTCATCGCCCGCGCGCCGGGGCGGGCGAGGTAGTCGCGGATGTCGGATTGGAGATCGTGCGTCATGTCGGCTCGACCGCGCCGTTTCTCTGCCCCTTGTACAGCTTCCGCGCCAGCCGGGGGCTGAACGGGGTCCAGCGCGATTCGCCGTTCGGGTCGTCTTCGATCGCCCGCGCGAACTCGTGGACCTTCGCGTCGAGGTTGTCGAGGTGCGTGAGGGCCACCGCCTCCGGCGTCATCGGCAGCTTCGGGCTGCCGAACTCGTAGCTCCCGTGATGGCTGGCGATCATGTGCTTCAGCCTCAGCGCCGCCTCCTCGGGGAACGGCTCGCCGGTGAGGGCCGCCGTCTCGGCGATTTTCCGCCCAAGGATCTCGATGGCGATGATCAGATGCCCGAGGAGTTGCCCCTCGTCCGTGTAGGCGAACGTGGTCTCGTAGCTCATCTCGCGAATCTTCCCCAGGTCGTGCAGGAAGATGCCCGCCCGCAAGAGGTCGAAGTCGATCTGCGGATAGAGATCGGCGATGCGGTCCGCCGTCTCGAGCATGTTGACCACGTGCTCGATCAGCCCGCCGTGATAGGCGTGATGCGCCTTGATCCCCGCCGGCGCCTGGAGGAAGTCCCGCATCAGCGCGTCGTCGATCAGGAAGCACTCCATCAGCGCCCGCAGGTGGGGGGTCTCGATGGCCAGCAGCAGTTCCTTCAGCCGCGCGTGCAGCCGCTCGACGTTCTGCCCCGCCTGCGGATGGAAGTCGGCGGGGTCGAGTCCGTCGGGCGGGACGGGGTCGATGTGGGCCACGATCATCTGCAGGCCCCCTTGGTACAATTGCACCTTCCCCTTGACCCGCACGAAATCGCCGGCGTTGATGTGGTCGACCGATTCCTCGGAGACGTTCCACATCAGCCCGCTGATCAGCCCCGTCTTGTCCCGCAGGCTCGCGAGCAGGTACAGGTTCGCGTTGCGGTTCGCCCGGAGCTGCTTTTCCGCGAGTAGAAACACGTCTTCGACGTTGTCGCCGTCCTTGAGCTGGTTCAGAAATCGACGCGTCATGGGAGCTTTCGACAGGAGGGAACGCCGCGGGGAGCGGGAGAGGGAGGCAAACCCGATTCTAGGGGCCGGCTTCGCGGGCAACAAGGGGACCGTCGTCGGCCTGGAAGCGTGTCCGGAGACCCGTCGCGGATGGCGCAGCTGCTTGTCGCTCCGCGACCCGGCCTTGGGTCCGGCCACCGTGCGCTCTACCGACCCGCATCACCCGGCGGCCAGTTGTGGGCCGCCGCTTTCGCCCGCTGATAATTCGCGTCCAACTCCGGTTGCAGGAGGATGATCGCGGCGATCCGCCGGGCGGTGTTGCCGACTTCGCGGGCCTCGTCGGGCTTGAGGGGGCGGCCCAGCAACGGCAACTCGCGGTAGCTCAGCCACTTCTTGATGACCTGATAGCCGCCGATGTGGTACTCCCACACGTTCGCCGGTATGTTCCGCCAATAGGCGATGCCGTTCAGGTACACGTCGCGGGTCGTCTCGCCGAGCAATCGCCGGGCGTCCGGGTCGAGGGCGCGCGTCTCGTCTTCATCGTAGGCGCGGGAGGTGAGGCGTCCCTTGCCGGGCATCGTGACGCCGGCCTTGCCGGCATGCCCCCAGCCCGCCGTGACGGCCAGCCCGTCCCCCGAGGGATCAAGCCGCCCCCCTCCGACCTTCGTGATCTGGGCGATCGTCTTGAAGATCGGGGCGAGCTTGCCGGTCGTCACGCCGGGCACTTCGGCCTCGGTGTCGAGCAGCGCCGCGATCCGCTCGCCGAGCGCGGCGGAGGCCTCGAGCGCCTCGCGGCCGGCGGGGAGCGGAATACGGGGCCAGTCGCGACGAATTCCGTCGGCGTTCTCGGTCAGATAGGCGGGGCTGTAGCCGATCGCGAGCGCGTGCATCCAGATCATCCCCGCCGTCCCGGCGTCGGCGTCGGGATGCTCGATGCCGAGCGCTGCAAGATAAGCGCGGGAGGACTTGGCGAGGTTCGCCGTCGGAACATCTTGCACCGGGGCATCGCCCAATGCGTCGAAGAGGGTTCGATGTTGCCGTTTCGACAAGTGCTTGCCGTTTCTGAGCATTACGGGAATTGCGACCGCGTTGGGACGCAGCAGGTGATAATCGGGCAATTCGCGCGTCGTCGTCATCACCCCCCATTCGTGCGGGCGCTCGGAAAAGGGGCGCGTGATGAACAGACGATTGTCGGGCCGCACTTGCGCCGCGAGCTTCGGGCGCGGCCTGTTCCATAGTTGGGCCGCAACGTCTGGACGCGGCTCATTCCAGAGCGGGCGCACATTCGAGTGATAGCACCAGCGGTTGTCGAACGGGTACAGGGAATATCGCCGAATGCTGTCGGCGGAGAACGATTCGGCGTGCAGCAACTTGGCTCGACACTCCCTGGCGTCGAAGCGCGCGGCGTCGACCACAAGCCCACCCCCCTCGGCGGCCAGCGTTTCCCAATTCACGGTCGCGTCGAAGTACGATCGGAGCCGCGCCGCCAGATCATCGCGAAGCATGTCCATCAGCGCGCCCTTGCGCATTTCCTGCAGGCCGCTGATGGGTTCGACCGCGCACAGCGAGACTACGCTCGGCCAAGACGTGTACGCTTCGGGCACATTCTCCGGACGGAGAGACAAACGATTCTCCTTCAACGGAGAGGAGATGGCGTATGCCGCATTGATACTTTTCCGCCGAGAGCTTGCGAGCAACTCCGCCCGCTTGTTCGCCCCCCAGAAATCCCGGAAACGCACGATCGGTTTCTTCTTGCGATCGTCCTTTCGCACCATGACGCAAATCGCCGTGCCGACGCGGATCCCCGCGCGGTTGTACTCGGTCGAGAAGACGGAAGGATCGGGCTGGCCCTCGGGCGTCAGCTTGCCGGTTTCCCGACTGTCGCCGTTCAGGCAGTCGAACCAGAGTTTGTCGAATTCCGTGAGGAAACGCTGGCGCATCACCACGAACGAGGGATCGCTCAGATACGAGAAATTGGAGATGAACGACACGACCCCCTTGCCGCTCATCTTGGCGATCCGGCGTTCGGCCAGCCGGAAGAACCGCACGTAGAGATCGTCGAGGTTGAACTTCCTGATGCCCCAGCCTCCGGCGCTCGTCGGCTTGTTCAGGTCTTTCTTGTACGGTTCGACCAGCCCTTGCTCCTCTTCGGGGCTGACTCCCGCGAAGGCGTTGTACGGCGGATTCCCCAGCACCACGAGAATCTTCTTGTCTCGTTTGACGTGCTCGGCGGCGTCTCGTTCCTCTTGAAGCTCGGCCCAGCCCATCACGGTCTGCTTCGGCCCTGTCGGCGGCGCCCAGCCGGTGAGGGCGTTCGTGAGATACACGCCGACGCGCTCGCCGGTGTGGTGCGCGAGCGGCGCGCCCTGGTTCCGCAGCACCGATCCCAATTGCAGGTGCGACACCACGAACGGGGCGGGAAGGATCTCGAATCCGAACACGCGATTCATCGCGGCTTCCTTGAGGTCGGCCGCGACCAGCGCATCGCCCCCCTTGTCGCGGAGGGTGGCCGCGATGCTGTGCAGCACTTCCACCAGATACGCCCCCGTCCCGCAGCACGGATCGAGGACGATCACGTTCGGATCGGCCAGCCCGTCGGGCAGATCCAGTTCGTCGCGCAACACGCGGTCCACGCGGGCCACCTGGTACTTGACGATCTCGGGCGGCGTGTACCAGACTCCCAGTTCCTTCCGCAATTCGGGATCGTACGCCTCCAGAAACGGCTCGTAGAAGTACTGGACCGCGTGCTCGTCCTCGAACCGCGCGAAGAACTCCCCGCGATCGACCCGGTTCAACACCGCGGCCGACCAGTCGAGCACTTCCACCAGCCCCAACGGTCCCAGCCGGCTCGGCTTGGCGACTTCTTCGTACAGAGTCCGGATGAATGGCACGTGCAGCGACCATTCGGCGGTGCGCCAGTCGAACCTCGCGTCCGAGCCGGGGTTGTCCTTGTGCCAGCGGACCCACGCGGAAAACACCCCGTAGAACAGCGTCTGCACGAGCGTCGAACGGAAGAAGTGCTCCCCCTTCTCGGCGGTGAACTTCATGCCGAGCGCGTCTTCGAGCGCGGCCCGCACGGCTTGCAGGGCGGGTAGGTCCTTCTGCCGTTCGACGCGGAACAGCGCATCGCGGGCGTACGACGCGAGGAACCACGCCACGTCCCTGGGGTTGGTCAGCGGCGCGGCGTGCAGGCACGCGCGGCCAATGAACTCGACGAACGGCCCCTCCTTCTCTTGAGCCGTGGCGCGGGGATGCGCGACCGCTTGCCGCCAGAAGGCTTGCTCGTCGTCGGCGAGGGCCAACGATTCGCGCGGGGCGGGTTGCCCGTTGGGGCCGCGCTCGACGATCAGGAACTCGCGCAGATTGGTGACGATCACGATGCCGTAAGTCGCGAGGTATTGCTGGACCTGCTTGCTTGCGGCGATCGCTTTCGCCTCCGGCTTCGTTCCCTTGGCCTCGATCGCTCCCCGCGACGGAAGCTGCCCCGGCTTCGGCGCGCCGTCCGATAGGCGCTGAAACTGCTCGCCCGTGAACAGCCCGCCGTCGGGCAGCCCCGCCCCCTGATTGCCGAGGTTGATGATGCAGCGAACCTTCGGCTTGAGCGACTTGCCCACCGCGTTGAACAGGTTGGAGAGCGCCGGATAGTAGGACGTTTCGGGGACCGCGGCGCCGGTCGCGTGGATCGCCTGCAACGCGGAAAGGTATTCTTCGAGGATCCGCGCGGATTCGTGCTGGTTCGGCGGAACGCTGGGGACGCGGCTCTTGCGCTTGGCCATTCGACGGGTCTCTACGGATGGACAGCGAACTTCAACAGTGTAGTGGGACCGGGTTCGCGCACCAAGCCTGCCACGGATACGCACGTTCACAAATACGGCGACAGCAGCCGCGCCAGGCCGTTGCGGAGTTGCTTCCCCAGCGGGAGCGCGCGGACTTCCTCGAGCGTCACTTCGTGCGACGTTTCGAGCCGGCGGGCGACGAGCGCTTCGAGCCGCGCCGCCAGCTCCGGGTCGTAGCACTCGACGTTGAACTCGAAGTTCAGCCGCAGGCTCCGCGGGTCCCAGTTCGTCGAGCCGATCAGGCTCCACAGCCCGTCCACGAGCATCAGCTTGGTGTGGTCGAACGGCGGCGGCGTCAGGAAGATCCGGCAGCCTTTTTCGAGCAGTTGCCAATACTGCGCCGCCGCCGCCCATTGCACGAGAAGGATGTTGTTCACTTCCGGCAGGTGGATTTCGACTTGCACGCCGCGCAGCGCGGCGCTGTTCAGCGCCTCGATCAGCGGCGCGTGCGGCAGGAAGTACGGCGTGACGATGCGCACCGAGCGGCGGGCGGCGGCGAGCGCGGCGAACATCGCTTCGGCGAGCTTTTCGAAGTCCTCGTCCGGCCCATCGGGAATGCCCCGCGCCCACACCGGCCCCTGCCGCTCGATCTCCGGGAACCACGTCTCCCCGGCGAGCGATTCGTTGGCGGCGAACGTCCAGTCGATGGCGAACGTTTCCTGCAAGTGCCGCACGACCGGCCCCTCCAGGCGGAAGTGCAGACACTGCACCGGCTCCTTCGGATTCATCGAGAGCCAGTGCCCTTCGCGGATGTTCGTGCCTCCCGTGAAGCCGGTGCGGCCGTCGATCACGAGGATCTTCCGGTGATTGCGGAGGTTCGCGAAGCGGATCAACTTCGGCGCGCGGGAGGGGAGGAACGCGGCGACCTTCAGCCCCGCTTTCCGCAGCCGGCGGACCATGTTCGGCCGGCTGTACCGCGAGCCGACGTCGTCGATCAGGGCGCGGACTTCGATTCCCCGATCGCGGGCCGCGATCAGCGCCTCGAGGAACATTTCTCCCACGCGATCGCTGTCGAAGATGTAGCTTTGCAGCGCGACCGAGCGTTCGGCCCCGCCGATCGCCGCGAGCATCGCCGGGAACGCCTCGTCGCCGTCGATGAGCGGCTCGACGCGGTTGCCGGGAAGCGCCGAATGTCCGGTCAGCTTGCCGCACAGCGTGGCGAGTCCCATCAGGTTCGGATGCTCGGTTTCGAACCGCTCGCGAAGCTGCGTTTCCTGCGGGGTCAGCGACAGGTCGGGCAGGTTCTTCCACGACTCGCCCGCCCGCAACGCGACCGCCTGCCGCTGGATGCGGTTGATCCCGAGGACGAAGTAGGCGATCGAGCCGAGCACCGGGACGAGCCACACGAACCCGGCCCAGCCGATGGCGGCCCGCACGTCCCGCTTCCGCAGGACGATGTGCGCCGTCGCCCCCAGGAACAGCGCGACGTGCAGCGTCGTGAGGAACCACGGCCAGGCCTGATGGACCCATTGCGGCATGAGAATGATCGTCCTTTCGATATCGGATTTCATCCACAATCACGAAACCTCTTCCCATGTCACCGACTCGCTTCGTTCGCCGGTTATCACGAATTCCGCGGCAATGGCCCGAATCATCCGTAGGGGAAGGCAGTACCGCACGGGAATCGGCGTGGGCGTGTCGGCTGTAAGGAACTCGACGTAACCATCATCGTTCGCAGATTCGCTCGCAACCGCTATCAGATAGGGCAAGCTGCCATCAGCGGCACTGTATTGAACACAGCCGATGTCATGCCCGACGCCGATCAGCAGTTCGAAGCCATTGTCCCCCATAAGCTCGCAGAAGGAAGGCTCCCGCTTCCGCAGCGAGTCAAGAGCTTCGTCCAGCGTTCGCTCATCGGGGACCGTCACTCCATTCAGAGGATTTGCCGTGTCTTGCCTGTCGAAGAATCGAGCAATCATCGTTACATCCCCATGAAGGAACCACGCACCAACTCAGCCGCCGCAAGCGCGTCGCGAGTTCTCGCGTCGGCCGCTGCACGCGCGTTCGCCAGGAAAAGAATTTCTGCCTCCTCACCAGAATCTGTGGGTAGCTTTTGGAGCCCGATGGGCAATTCAGC
>JBBDNU010000052.1:0-34502 GCA_040877365.1 Planctomycetales bacterium | reverse complement strand
TTCTACGAGCGGTGCGGGTTCCGCGAGCACGACGTGGGGATGCGGCTCGACATCGCGGATTGACGTGAGGGGTGGGGCGATCCGATCCGTTTCCGACCTCGATACCACAACGTGTACGGACTGAAGTCCGTACTACGAACGATGGGGGAACCTCGCACATGCCGTCGTCGGACCATGATCGCGACGACCGATACCGCGCGGCTTGCGCCTTGGCCGAGCGGGGCGATGTCGCGGAAGCCGCCGAGCGCTATGCAGCGCTGGCGACCGAGGCGGCCGATCCTCGGCGACAGGCCCTGATCGCCAGCGACCGCGGGACGCTCGCCGCCCTGGCGGGGGACTATGAAGCGGCGCGCACGGCGTTCGAAGCGGCGCTCGCGCTCGACGCGGAATGCGGCCCCGCGGCCCGCAACCTGACGACGCTCGACGAGCTTCTTTCGGCGGAAGGGTGCGACAATGCCCCGTTCGCGGCTGCGCCGTCGGCTCCGCCCCGGACGCGGGTGGCGATCGTGAGTTTTCTGTTCAACTGGCCCTCGACGGGCGGCGGGATCATTCACACTCTCGAACTGGCGCAGTGCCTGGAGCGGGCCGGTTACGACGTGCGGCTGATCCATGCGCGGTACGAGCCGTGGGGGATCGGCAGCGTGGCGGCCGACTGTCCATTTCCGGTGCAGACGCTGGCGTTCAGGGAAGGGGCCTGGACGCCGGAAACGGTCAAGGGTGCGTTCCGGGAGGCGGTCGATGCGTTCGCGCCGGACGCGGTGATCGTCACCGACAGTTGGAGCTTCAAGCCGCACCTCGCGGACGCGGTGCGCGGCCACAGGTACTTCTTCCGCACGCAGGCGATGGAGTGCCTCTGCCCGCTCAACAACTCGCGGCTGCTGCCGAACGACGGCGGGTTCCGCAACTGCCCGAAGCATCAACTGGCGACGCCGGAGTCTTGTCGCGAATGCGTGACGGAAAACGAGCGCTGGAGCGGCTGGCTGCACCGCCGCGACGCGCAACTGCAATACGCCTGCGGCGACGGCACGATTCGATTCCTCAGCCCGCAGAACTCCCACGCCTTGGCGCAATACGCCGAAGCGGGGGAGAAGCTCCGCGAAATCGTATGGAAGACGCATCCCGTGCAGATATAGATTCGGCCCTCGATTTCCTCGTCGGGGACACGCAAGGCGAACCCGCGCGTCTGCCGCAGCCTTCGCGTTCCGCGCATTCGGCCCGAAAGCCGAAGAGGGGAGAACGCCCGCGGCGACCGCTGGCTGCGCCCGCGCGAACGACGGAAAACCGACCGAAGACGCGGATGGGCCGTCCGCCCGGCGTCACCAGCGGCGAAGGCCGCCCGAAGGAAAAGACGTCGCTGTCGCTCGACGTGGAATTGATGGACCGCTACCGCAAGCAAACGTGGAAGGAAGAATGCCAGTTCGGCGAGCTGATTGAACGCGCGCTGCGGGATTACGCCGCCCGCACCTGGAACTGGAGCGAAGGCGAAGCACCGCCTGCGACGAAACAGCACGCCGATGGAGCAGCTTCATCGTGATAACTTCGCTTTGCCCGAGTCCTGCCTTACGAGCAAGCGATAGGGTAATGACGATGGTCGTGTGCAGCTTGGTCGCGGGCTCGCGCCCGCGGCCATTTTCATTGACGGCATCGGCTCCGCGATTCGCCGATCGCCTATTTTTCCGCGGATGGGACTTGAACGGGAGAGCGGGGGCGATAGAATAACGGCTAGCCAACGAACCACGGACGCTCCTGCGAGAGCGTACCGTGGTTTTTCGTTGGTGCCCCCATGACCGCACTTCGCAACGAGTCGCTGCCTGATTCTCGTCAGGAGCAATCGCCGCTGCTGACCGCTCCCGAGGTCGCCCGGCTGCTTCGCTTGTCCGATCGCACCGTTCGCCGGCTCGATTCCGCCGGCCGGTTGCCGCGGGGTCTTCGCATCGGCGGCTCGAAGCGCTGGCGGCGCGACGAGCTGCTCGCCTGGATCGCCGCCGGCTGTCCGCGGCGAACCGAATGGACGTGGAACGGCGTGAAAGGAGAGTGCTGAAATGGCGAGCCTCTTCAAGCCGAGCTTCACGCGTAAAGACCCGAAGACCGGCAAGCGCATCAAACGCAAGACGACGAAGTGGTACGGGCAATACACCGGCCCGGACGGGATCGTCCGCCGCGTCCCGCTCTGCACCGACAAGGCCGCGGCGCAGACGATGTTGAACGAGATCATCCGCCGCGAGGACCGCAAGGCCCGCGGCCTGATCGATCCGCATGAGGATCAGGAACTGAAGCCGATCGCGGAGCATATCGAGGCGTACCAGCAATCGTTGGAGGAGAAGGGGAACGACCTGCGGGCGGTTGAGGGAACGATCCGCCGGGTGAAGGCGGTCTGCGAGGGTTGCGGCTTCAAGCGGATCGGCGGAATCACCGGGGCCGCCGTGTCGAACTGGCTCGCCGCGAAGCGGAAGGGGAACGCCAAGGGAAAAGGGAAGGCGACGAAGGGAATCGGAATCTCGACGAGCAACGGCTACCTCGTGGCGATCAAGTCGTTCTGCAACTGGCTCGTCCGCGAACGGCGGATGGCCGCGAACCCGATCACTCATCTTCAGCGGTTGAACGCGAAGGTCGACGTCCGGCGGGAACGCCGAGCACTGTCGGCCGACGAGTTCGCGAAGTTGATCGAAGCGGCTCGGAAGGGGGACGACTTCCGCGACCTCAGCGGGTCGGATCGCGAGATGCTGTACCTCGTCGCCGGCTACACTGGGCTCCGGGTCAGCGAACTGGCGAGCCTGAAGCGGAACAGCTTCGACCTCGACTCCGATTCGCCGACCGTCAGCGTCGCCGCCGGCTACTCGAAGCGGCGGCGGCTCGACGTGCTGCCGTTGCGTCGCGACCTCGCCGACAAGCTGAAGGCGTGGCTCGACGCGAAGCCGCCCCGGAAGGCGAATGTCTGGCCCGGTTCGTGGAAGGGGGACGCGGCGGAAATGCTGCGGCTCGATCTCGCCGCGGCGGAAATCCCGTACGAAGACGACGCCGGGCGGGTGTGCGACTTCCACGCGCTGCGGCACACGTTCATTTCGAGCCTGGCTGCCTCGGGCGTGCATCCGAAGATCGCCCAGGAGTTGGCCCGGCACTCGACGATCAGCCTGACGATGGATCGGTACACCCACGTCGGGCGGTCGGAAGCGGCCGCGGCGCTCAAAAGTCTGCCGGCTCTGCCCCCATCGGGCGCAGCGCCGCTTGCACTAATGCTTGCACTAAATTCTGACTTTTCATGTCCGGCGTGTTCCGGCGACGACCCCGATCGGCCCGATTTGGCCGAATCAGACGATCGCCCTAAGTCGCCACCGCGACAGGAGTTGTGCAGCTCCTGCCGCGGGGTTTCGGGGGATGGGGCCGGCGGGACTCGAACCCGCAACCAACAGATTATGAGAATTCCGAGCCGCAGGGAAATACAAGGGTTCCCGCGGCCGCTTGCACTCAGACTTGCGCAGACGAGCGTGAAGCGCTGGACGATCTGAGCGGCATCGTCGCGCGATGGCCGTTGCTCGATGCGGAGAGTCGCGCCGTCATTGTGGCGCTGGTCGAGCTCTTGTGCCGCCGATCCACCAAAGCGGGAGGGGCGGGCGGAAGTCGAAATCCGACGGGGAGCGCACGGGACACTCTCCAAAAGTGTCTCGCTCGCGATCGGATTTCGACTTCCGCCCGCCCCGGTCCTACGTCAAACGGATCGCCGCGAGAATGAATGAGGGGGTTGTTTACATCCATGCTCGTTGACGAGCCGGACGGATGGGACGGAGGGAAGCCGGGGATGATCGCAGGAATCGCTCACGAGGCCGCTGGAGCGGTCTGAGGGGCAACAGAAAAGCCCGGCAGGTTCTCTTATCAGGAACACCTGCCGGGCCAACGAAAGTGACTGCGGTATGGATACCACATCGAGCCGGAACGGTCAATCGGTTGAGTCCGATTCGCCGGCGGTGGACGGGGCCGTCGAGGGTCACCCTGGAGGGGCGGGGGAAGGGGCGGCTGCCGTCGCCGCGAGCGCAGCGCCCAGAAGCGGAGCGAGTGGCGACGGCGAAGCCAACCCCCCTTTGCTAATAGGGGGTATGTTACACCGCCTCCGCGGTCGCCAAGTGGACTGGATCACGGCGAGCGTTCCGGACGATGTGGCGCGTAGGCTATTGAGCCTGACCGAGTTGGTCGATCCGGGGCACGGTCGGCCGGGGTTCCGGCGGTCCGAACTTCGCGGGTGGGGAGTCTGCGGACGCTGCTGGCGTCGTTGGGAACCGATCTCGCCGAGCCGGGACTGGGGCCAGCAATACGAGTCCTGGGAATGGGACGGGACGAATGCCATTTGGGCCGCGAGCGTGTTGCGGGGAATGGAATGCCGGCCGTCCCGCGTCGATCTCGCCTGGGATTTCGGCTGCGACGACGCTTGCACGCCGGACGACGTGATCGGCCTGATCGAACCGCACGCGAAAAGCGCGGGCTACGTCATCGGGATTGCCGGGCAGGATGGGCGGAACACGCGGTACATCGGCAGTCCAACCAGTCCTCGGCGCCTGCGCATCTACCGCAAGGATTGGGAGGATGAATACTACGCGCGGACATTCGGCCCGACGATGCGCGTCGAGTTGATCCTCAAGGGAGCGCATGCCGCGATGTGGTGGCTGGTGTGGGCGGCCGACGCGGTGCGGGGCTGGGCGGTCGGAGTCGGGCACGTCTATGAAATGACCGGCTTCGTCCTCGAGCGTGAAATGCAGGACGTTCCCGCGATCAAAGCCGATCCGGCCGTCACGGCGGAAGTGCGGTTGAGACGGTTCGCCAAACAGTACGGGCCGACGATCATGGCATACTACGAAGCGGGCGTTCCGCTCTTGGAGTACATCGAGCGGGTACGGCAAGAAACGACCTGCCGCATGGAACGTTCGCGATACCTGCGACGGGTCGAGGAGTTGCGTGCGTCGGGGTTGGCCGAGTTGGTTCGCTCGAAGCTGGACCGCGAGTCTCCGGCTCTCTGCCCGGTCTGCGGAGAAATGGGCGTGGCCGAGGATGGAATGATCTACTGCGAGTCGCAAGGCTGCGGACAAGTCTCGAAGGCGTGCGGGTGCGTATCGGAATGCTCGTGCGACGAGTGGCGAGTTGCGGGCTGAGGATCCTGGCACGAAAGGAATCGAGCGATGGAACAGCCTCGGATCGAGGATGTGGTCGAGGGCGTGGTGCGCTTCCTGCAAGGGATTGCGGAGCGGCGTTGGTCGGTTTGGCTGACGGCGGACGAGTGCGACCATCTGTTGCGTGTGTTGCGTGGAGCGCAGCGGGCGCTTGAGGACGGGAAACGAAACCGACGATGGGGACGGCGTGGGTGATGACGAGCGGCGTTCGGCCGGCGGATCGGGACATTGGCATTGACGCGATGAGTAGATGTGGGTAGTTTCATCTCGCATCTACCCGCTATCGAAAACCGAAGTAGGCCGCGTAAGGCCGGAAAGGGAAGTGCAATGGCGGTCAGTGAAAACAAGGTGCGTGTTCAGGCAATGGTCGACTCAGGCCTGGAGCGGAAGCTCAACGAGTTGGCGGATCGCATGGGGGTCAGTCAGTCGCAAATGATGTACTGGCTGCTCGAAGCTGCGATCGAAGACAACGAGTGGATCATCGGCATGGTTACGGGGAAGTTCGCAACGAAGATGCGCGAGGTTCTCGGCAAGAAGCGGTCTGGCGCGAAGGCGAAGGCGTCTCCGGCCACGAGTTGACGTGTTGATAGGCGGGCAGGTCTATCGCAAAGGATGTCGGAAATGAGTGACGCGAAGGGAGTCGCATTGACGGTGGAAGCGGCATTGATCACGGCGAAACAGTTTGCGCGGATGCTGTCGGCCACGACGCGGACTTTGCGTCGGTGGTTGGATGCGGGCAAGCTGCCGCGGCCGGTGCGGATCGGCCGGAGCCTGCGGTGGCGATTGGATGAAGTGCGGGAGTGGATCGAGGCGGAATGTCCTGGGCTTTGCGAGTGGGAGAGGATGGCGAAGTAATGGCGAGCATCTTCAAGCCGACCTATACGGTGACCGATCGGAAGACCGGGCGAAAGGTCCGACGCAAGGTCAGCAAGTGGTACGGTCGATTTCGGAACGCTGACGGGGAAATCGAGCGCGTCCCGCTCTGCCGCGATAAGGCCGCCGCGCAAGTCATGCTGAACGAGCGGGTGCGTCGCGAGGATCGCAAGGCGGCGGGGCTGGTCGATCGTTTCGAGGATCACCGGAGGCGGCCGCTGTCGGAGCACCTGGACGAGTTCGAGGCGCACCTTCGGTCGAAGGGGAACGTCGAGCGGTACGTGATGACGACGAGCTCGCGGTTGAGGGCTTTGTTCGCCGGTTGTGGGTTCAGGCAGTTGTCGGAGCTCGATGCGGATTCCGTGGGCCGCTGGCTCGCGGGGGAGCGGAGCGCCGGCCGATTCGGCGTGGCGACGAGCAATCAATACGTGGTGGCGTGCCGTCAGTTCGGGGGATGGCTCGTGCGGTCGCGCCGGCTTCCCGAGAATCCATTCGCCCACCTGGCGAAGCTCAACGCCGATGTCGACGTGCGCCGCGAACGACGGGCGCTCTCGGCCGACGAGCTGGCGCGATTGATCGCCGCGGCGGAGTCGAGCGCGGCGACGTTCGGTAAGAGCGAGCTGCGCGCGTTCCGCAGGCTGACGGGACCGGATCGGGCGATGCTCTACCGGGTGGCCGCTTTCACCGGGCTACGGGCGAACGAGCTCGCGAGCCTGTCGAAGTCGAGTTTCGATTTCCGATCCGATCCGCCGACCGTGACCGTCGAGGCGGGCTACAGCAAGCGCCGCCGGAAGGACGTGCTTCCGCTCCACGCGGACCTCGTCGAGGCATTGGCGAAGTGGTTTGCCGAGCGACGGGCCGGGGAGAATCGCGACGCGCCGTTGTGGCCGGGAACGTGGACGGGCAAGGCGGCCGAAATGCTCCGTGGCGATCTCCAAGCGGCCCGGGCGAAGTGGCTCGACGAATGCGGCGACGATGGCGAAGCGCGGCACAGTCGCGAGCGAACGGACTTCCTCTGTCCCGAGGACGATGCGGGCCTCGTCGTCGACTTCCACGCGCTGCGGCATTCGTTCATTTCGCACCTGGCGTCGGCCGGGGTGCATCCGAAGACCGCGCAGGAGCTGGCGCGGCATTCGACGATCACGCTGACGATGGACCGCTACGCGCACCTGGGCCACGCCGACCTTGCGGGGGCGTTGAACACGCTTCCAAAGCTCGGCGACGGGGGGCGACCGCTTGCGCCGCTTGTACTCCCGCTTGCGCAGAAAGCTGACTTTGCTTGTCCGGATGTGTCCGCATGTGACCTGTTGGAAAATTCCGAGGCCGGGGAGGATGGATCGCGCAAGCCTTCTAATTGTCAGCAGTTGGACGCGGTTTGTCGCAATGTGTCCACTACTGACCGCAAATGGGGCCGGTGGGACTCGAACCCACAGCCAACAGATTATGAGTCTGCCCAGAACTGCGAAATCCTCGGGGAAAACGTCGTTTTTTCGGCAGGCGCAGCGCCACGCACAGCAGTCGATGCGGAAATCGGCCCCCGCGACACCGAGCTTGAGCGGCTGATCGCCGTCTGGCCGGCGCTCCCCGAGGCGGTGCGGCGGAGCATCGTGGAACTCATCGCGACCCACGCCGGCAAACACGGGGGGACAGCATGATCCTTCTGTCGAGCGCGGAATGCGGTCGAAGCCGACGGCGAGGGCGGGACCCGCGAATTCGGACGGCACAACGACCGCCGGGGGGTACGGGCCACTGCCGGGACTCGTGCGGAGAGTCGCCGGGAGTGCGGTCGCTGGTTCCGTCGCTGCGATTCACGATCGACGGGCTGCCGACGCCTTCCCCCTCGCAGCTCGAAGGAACATCCTCGCGCAGCCGGGAGACACGGGAGGAGCGAAGACGCAGCCGATGGCCGGGAACTGAGCGGAGTTTCGCAGACACTACCGGGACAGTCGAGGGTGTCGGGGGTGCGGGACCGGGATTGCCGGCGGATACGGCCGGGCCGGCGCTAACCCCTCGCGTCCGTCTCCCCCCGCTTCGCGCTGCGAAGGGGACCCGTTCCGCGACCCCGGATTTCGACCGGCCCCCTACCGGCCTCGGCGGCGGGGAGTCCCGTATTATCCAGTATCCGGCGCGCGGGATTTCCGTACAAAAATTGCGTCACGGCTGGATCGGCGGAGCAGACCGCGACGGGATCCAGAGCGCAGACCCGAATAGGGGACCCGCGCCGGTCCCGAAATGTTTTCCAGCCCCCCCGCCTCGACCGCACGGGAACCCCCTACTTATCCCGTCCGCGGCAACTCACGGCCATTCGATCGGCGGCTTCACGGCTCCAGACGCAGAGGACCACGCCATGACCGAGACGACCATCGCGGCGAAGACCGAGTCGAAGATCGAGGCGACGGAACGGCTGCGGAGCGAGGCGCTGGAAGTACGCCGACATGTACCGCGAGGAGCAGCGGCAACTGCTGCGACGGGAAGGCCGGACCCGCGCCGAGGCCCGCGAGACCGCCTGGGAGCGGATGATCGCGGCGTTCCCCCCGAGCCACGCCGAGCGGCTCCCCTTCGAGATATCGCTTCAGTTCGTGCGGATGGGCTGGCCGCCCACAGTCCCGCCGGTGCTCGACAGCGACGAATACCGGGCCGCATGGCGGGGATGGTGTTTCCTCAATGGGTGCCGTCCTTGCCTCGACCGCGAACCGCTGGACCGGGCGATGCTCGGTAAGATCGTCGAAGCCGCGTTGGCGGAGGTCTCCTGGGGAATCCGGCCGGCGGAGATCGCCGCCCGCCGGGCGATCATCGTGCGGGCCGCCCGCGACCCCGAGGGGTTCCTGAGCGGGACGGTCCAGCCCGCCTTCGAGAAGATCGTCGCCGCGATCCCCGAGACCCGCCCCCCGCGGGGCGACACCCGACCCCTGATCGACGCGCTGGCCGAACTGCCGGACCTGCTCGGGTCCGTGCGAAGGGCCGGCCCCCTCGTCTGACGGGGGTATGGGATAACTGAGCCGGGGCGACGCGGCGAATTTCGTCCCTCGCGCGGGCGCGGGCGCGCGAGGCTCCGATCGGCACCAAGACAGCCGAGATTCGGTGCTATCTCAAGGCAGCGTGGGCCTCTCCGCGTCGGTCGTCGGAGCCTCGGCCGGTCCCTGTGGAAAAACACGCCCGGCTGGCACGTCTCTTGCAAAGAACCAGGCGGAACGGGCCAAAAGCCCGAACGGCGTAAACGACCGACATCGGGTCCGCCCTGATGCGCTCACGTTCGTTTGCGCTCGGGGTGCACGAATCCACCGAAAAAGCATTGACAAGCGTATCGAATAGGAGCTATCTACCCGCCCCCTTCACAACCGGCAAAGTCAACGGAATCGGACCGGCGTAGGGGAATTTCCTGAGCGTAACGGATTTTCGACGCGGCGTTGTGGACAGCCACGATCCGAACCGCCATGCTCATATTCCCGATGCCCGGACAGGGAATGGACGGCTTGTCACGGAGGGCCGGCATGCAACAATTCCAGTTCCGGAAGTGCTGGCAAGATGCTTCTGAGGATTTCGGCCGCAGCCACGGTACGCGGCCGGTCGATCTGATTGAAGCGACAACTCGTTCGGAAATGATTTCCAGCGGCGGTCGCAACTCGTGATGGCCGCTGGTTTTGCGCGCGATGGTGAAGAATGGCGTGATGAGTGACACGACAAACAAGGAATGTGCCGCGGGCGCAAACATCGTACCGTTCGTGTTGGCGATGGTCGTATGCGACGCGGTTCATCACGACAGAGGGACGGGGAAGTGGTTTATTTTAGGAACCTTCTCCGTAATTAAGACGGTCGGGTTTCCCGCAATCCACCCGCCGATGTGGGTGTACACAGCCTTGACTGATGGGCGAGGGAAAATCTCACTTCAGTTGAGGTTGGTCGATGTGGACGAGGAGGATGATCCGCTCGTCGAAGTCAATGGCGAAATCCCGATGGACGACCCTCGAACCGTGAGAGAAGTGGTCTTCCCGATTCCTCCAATTCAGTTTCTTGCGGCTGGCGAATATCGTTTCCAGCTTTTCGCGGATACCGAATTCTTGATGGAGCGACGCATCATCGTCGTCGGTCCCGCTCCACTAATCCGAGAACCAGATCATGCCACAGACGATCCCGAACCAGAAGACGTGGACCATTCCGGGGAAGAGCTATCCGAGTGACGCATTCCGAGTGTTCGTTGCGACGCCGGCGGCTGACTCTGCCGTTTCTCCGACAGCACTCCCGCTGGAAGCGCCGTCGGTAACGTCGAAGACGGTATCGCTCAAATTCTCGAAGGTGCGGCGGTTTCTTTCCGCGAGGTGCTTGCGCCGTCCGACGCGAAGAAAGGCGTTGAACGCCTCGGTACCGACGCAGGCGAGTGGTGGCGATGCGTTCGACGGCGTTACCTCAACTGAAGTGATGAAGGCAATCATCACGGCCGACGGATGGGACGAGCCAGAGGACGACGATAGCTTGTACGACTGTTACCGACGGTGATTTCAGATGGTATCGTACTCGCCGCGGGACGTCTGCATCGTCGATTTTTCACGAACCGATACCGGCGACCCGAAGCCGCGCCCGGCGCTTGTGGTGTCGGCAGCGAAATTCAATAAGGGGGGCGACGTGGTGGTCCTTCCGATTAGCCACTCGGCCGACCCGCAGCACCCATTCGTTCACGAAATCAGTGCTGTTGGCCCAGATTTTCGTAAGACCGGCCTACAGAAAGTGCCGTCGTCTGTGAGATGGACGAAGCCGTATGCGGTGCCGAAGAAGATCATCGACCGAAAAATCGGGCGTGTTGACGACGCCACCTTCGCTGCCGTATGCGATAAGCTGAAAACTGTCTTCGATGCTTAAGCGAACCACGCGCCCCGTCGTGTGTCTTCGGTTGAGGGCCTGCTTTCGCAATTCGCTCTTTAGCCGGAAAGCGGCCCGCGTCTCGGACGGCGCAGCAGCCTTATACTCTGCCGGAGGGGTTCGTGCGCGCTCGTTGACGCACGCTTCGGTTCGACTCCCCCGCTCAGCGCGAGGCAGTATTTCGGCTACTGTGAGGGTTCCGGATTCCCGAACCGTCCCAAGCGCTGTTCGAGGATGGCGGCGGCCTTGGCGGCTAGTTTTTCGTTGCCGGTCTTTTCCTCCGTGCGCTGGGTGAATTCGGCGTGCATCTGATCGCGATAGGCGCGGAAGAGCAGAAGCGCGGCGGTACATGCCTGGGGATCGCGAGGGACGAGGATGGGACCGCGGCGGCCGGACTGATGGGCCGCGAGCGCAAGCGCGGCGCGCGGTTCCTTCGCCAGTTCGACGACGTGCTCGCCCATTTCCAGTTCGACCTTGCCCAGCAGCGGTCGGGGGACGATCCGCGCCTTGCCGTCGAGCAGTTCGACCGACTCGGCGTTCTTGATCTCGGCCCCGAGAAAATCCTCCGGGAAGCGGCGAAGCAACCCGTCGCCCAAGCTGCCCCAGATTTCCGCCGCCATCGACTCCGGCGAGGGCGCGCCGCCGCGCTTCGCCCGCTTCTTGTTCTCGATCGCCCGCAGTTCCTTGTCGCGGATCGCGCGGTGCATGGCGATCATCTCCGCGTACAGGCGAGCGAGGACGGCTTCCCGCTCCTGCGCGTCCGTCACGCCGAGCAATTCCAGAACCGCGTCGTCGAGCGCGAGTCGGGCGGGGTCGTCGAATTCGTCGGTGAGGTTGCGGGTGCGCCGGCGGGCCAGCGCATCGACCGCCGAGCGAATCCGCCTGGCGACGGTGCGGGTCGCCTGCCGCGCGTCGGGGACCGGCATCATCTTCACATCGACGACTTCGGTCTTCAGGTTCCCCTCCGTGCCGGCCCACCGGCCGAACAGGTGCTTGTGCAGCGCTACGAGCGTCGAGTTGAGGACGCCACAGAGAACGGCGGCATCGACTCCCCCGCCCACGTGAACGTCGAACAGATTGTGGTTGGCGACCAGCTTGTGGTCGTTGAGCGGAGCGAGGTGCCGATACTGCTGCGCCATCGGCCAGAGAACGTCGCCGCGGGGACCGGGCCGAAGATCGTACCATTCTCCCGAAGCCGCGCGGGACGCGCAGGTTGTCCCCTCGTGGAAGCCTTCCTTCTCGCCCCACTCGACGTAGCGCAGGGCGTGCGTTCCCTTGAGCTTCGATCGCGGGACGCCGCAGAGAAAGACTTTCAGCCGCAGTTCGTCCGGGTCGATCCGGACGCCGAACACGCCGTTCGTCTCCATCAGGTTGTGAACTTCCGGCTCCAGGAACTTCGCCTCGACGAGATGATCGCTGCCGTCGCCGGACCGGACGATCCGGATGCGGTCGGTCTGGAACGGCTGGATGCCCCAGCGGTTCTTGAAGCCTGCGGGTTTGGGGTGCTTCTCCAAATGCTCCTTCGTCACGTCGCGGACGAAGAAGAACTTGTCGCAACCGGTCGTCACTCCCCGACGAATGCGGGCGATCGCATTGAGAGGCACGAGGTGGTCCCGGAAGCGCGCGGCCAGCTCGAAATACAGGTCCGGCGCACGGAGGTGAATGCCCCACTTGCTGCCATAGTAGCGATCCGGAGTCGTCTCCTCTCCCGTCACGCTCCGGCCGTTGCCGCTGTCCGGGCCGTCGTCATCGTCCGGCTTCGCCACGAGCATGGCGTTCCGCACGCCCGCGTCCCACAGATCCCCCTGACGCACGACCCGGACTCGCCAATGCGGATCGGTGGCGTCGGCGGTCAGCGACTCGATCCGCGCGCGGAGCGCGTCGGCGGCCAATTGCCGCTGTTCCTCGGACTGATCGGGCGGGAAGATGTCGGCCATGAAGGACCGAATCTGGACGAACCGAACCAAGTTGTCTCGACGTTTCGCCTCGTCCGGCTCGCGGCGGAGGATCGTGGCGCAGGTCGTCACGCGCGCGCCGGTGAACCACGGCTCCAGTTGGCTCTCGAAGATCGCCAGAACGGCGAAATTGCGGAGGATGAATTCCTGCAAGCGGAAGCCGTAGTCCACATCGAGCCAGCCGCTCGACGTGAGGAAGCCGTAGTAGGCATGCGGCTTGAGAAACTTCGCGACGTGCGGCCAGAAATAGACGTGCAGATCGCTGCGGCCGGAAAACTGGATATTGGGGGCGAACGCCGAAGCGAGTTCCGCCAGGTGCGCCTTGTATGCCTTCTGCTCCTTCTTGATCTTGTCGAGGCCGGTGGCGGTGATCTTCACGCGGCGCTTGAATTCGGCCGTCGGCGGAACGCTGATTTCCTCCTGTCGGACGTAGGGCGGATTGCCGACGACTGCATCGAGTTCGGGAAGGTAAATCGGCTGCTTCTGCCCCAGCGCGCCCCCGGATCCAAGCGGAACCGTAAGGACGACTCCACCGGGAGCCAGATCGAAAAAGTCCTTCTGCGCGACGAGGGGGTAGTTGTGGTCGTCGATCAGGTCGCGCGTGGCGAGATTCATCGTCGTCAGGTGCGCGGCGTAGGCGGAGATGTCGGTGCCGAACAGTTGATCGAGGGCTTCGGTATGGGACAGCCGCAGGCCGGACTTCTCGGCGAGGTACTTCTTGCGGGCGTAGGCCCGGACGAGGAACGTGCCGCCGCCGCAGGCGGGGTCCATGACGGACGCCGCGGGATCGCGGATGCAAAACGCATTGATGAGGTCCACGACTTCCGGCTTGGTGTAGTGCTGCCCGTAGCGGTGCCGCTCTTCGGGACTGATGAGCCGCTCGAAGATCGGACCGATCACGTCGTAATTCAGCTTCGTGAAATCGAACCGCTCGATCGAATCGAGCAGACCGCGCCAGGCTGGGACGGCAGCATCGGTGTCGAACGGCAGTTCGTCGGCGAAATCACCGCGGAATATCGTTTCGTAGTCGCGACTTGCCCGCATCGCCGCGGTGAACGCCGTGCCGAATAGTTCGCGCAGGCGGTCCGCGGTCGTGACGGTCGAAGGAATGCGGAGGAGCTTGAGCTTCGACCAGCGGCGGCGCATCGCGAGATAGAAGACGATCTTGTTCACGAGGACGTAGCACGAGAACTTGGCGGCGCGTTCGAGATTGTCGCGCTGGATCAGTTCGTCGTCGGAGAGGTGCCAACTCTGAACGTCGCGCATCCAGCGATCGAGGCGGACCTTGAATTTGCCGTCGTTGGCATACTTCTCCTCGATGGAGCGCTGGACCGTGAGGATCGGGCGTTCAAGACCCGCTTCCAGAACAGAAATGAAGAACGTGTCGAGCGGCTTGCGGCCGAGCGGCAGTTCCCCCTTGTAAGCCTGCGCGGCACGTTCGAGGAACAGCGTGAGGCCCCGGCGAACGGCGTCCCGGAAAGCCGGAGCGGCGAGATCGTCCGCATCGCGGACCTGAGTGATCCTCTGATCGTGGATGGAGCGCTCTTCCAGGCGCTTGCCGGGATCGTCGGTCTTCCACAGGACGAGGCGGTTGACATTCCAAGTGACGAAGTACGGCGCACCCACCCGCAAGGCTTTCGCCACGGCCCCGTCCACAACCTTGTCGTTGAACGGCGAATGCCCGTCCGCCATGTACGGCAGCTTGACTTCGACCGTGATCGCGATGCCCTCTGCCCGGTCGTAGATCGTAAGGTCTCTCCGCTCCCGGGAGCGTTTGGCGGACTGCTCGATCTTCACGATGGAGAAAGGGAGTTCCGGACGTGCGGCAAAGACTTCGTTCATCCAGCCGGCCACGTCGGCGCAGAACGTCAGTTCGTGGTCTCGGGACATTCAATTCGATGCGCTGTGTGGAAGATCGCAGAGGATCGGAACGTAGATGCAGGCGGTCAGTGATGGTAGCATATTCCCCACGGGTTGCCGAAGCCGATTGCAAGCGGCGGCGGCCGAAACGGACCGGGAGCGGGGCCGCGGATTCCACCTTCGCCGCGGCCCCCCCGGCCCGGCCCGTCAACGAAGGTGGAACGGATGCAAGACCGCGGCACGCAGCGCGCGAGCGAAATCGGCGAACACGGCGACGCGAAGCGGATCGAGTATCCCCCCGAGCCGCTGCCGGCCCCCGGCCCGCGCGAGGCGGCGCTGCACCCCTTGCGTCGGTTCATCGAGCCGCTGGTCCGGGCGGATGAACGGTTCCGCGCCGCGGGCCTCGGTCCCGACGACGCCGCGGCCCCGCCGGACGTGCCGGAGAGATGGTTCGTCGAACTGATCGGCTTGCTCGATGCCGCGGCGGAGGCGCTCGCCGGGCTGGGGGACGCGCACGGGGCAGCCGCGCTCCGCGCGTTCCGGCAGGTGGCCGAGGAGCGCCCCGAAGTCCCGGCGGACCGCGCCAAGCTGATGGATTATCTGGTGTTCGAGTTGGGCAGCTTTCTGATGGATGGGCCGGCCGAACGGCCCATGCCGTCGAAGACGCGAAAGACAGGGCCGCCGGCGGTGCGGCCGTGGTCGCTGACGCCGATTCGGCCGCCGGAGGATACGGAAGATGTGCCCGACCCCCTTCGGCCCCCCGATCAAGCCGCGGTCGTCGGCATCGCCGCGATGGCGAACAGGGTCTTGGGCTATGCGGTGAAGTCGAAAACGAACGTCGGTCGTGCGGCCGACTATTTGAACGGCGAGGCGACGAAGTGCATCGACCAACTGGACCACTTGCTGTGGGAGATCGGCTGCCTGCGGGGGATGGACCATCGGCATCGCGTCAAGGTCCGCGACTCGCTGCTGGCCGGATTGCCCGTCCCGGACGGCCCTGCGATGGTCGCGTACGCGCAACGGATCGAGCGAGAGGGCTTCGATCCGGCGGACAACAGCGCCGAGGCGGAATACTACCGTCGCACCCAGCAAGCGGGGGCGCTGTTTCGGCTGCGATCCGCACACGATGAACTCGGCGGCGACGAAGGGGCCGCCGCGGTGCAGGCGTTCGAGATCGCCGCCCAGGAACTCGCGACGCTGGTTCGGCGGCCGGACGATTCGGCAGCCGAAACGGCGGAGGAAGAAAACGGGAAAGGACAAAAGAAGAAGTCGAAGAAATCCACTGGGAAGGGGGAGGCGAGGGAGAAGATCATCGCCGCCTTGGCGCTGCACCACGAGTACGACGACAACGACGCTGATGGTCTCTGCGGGAATTGCGCTTCCGTCGGCGTCAGGGAACTTGGCCGACTGGCCGAAGTGTCGCACCAATCGGCGTCGGACTTCTTCAATGCCGAATTCGAGACGGGACGTTTCGGATACCGCGCGCTGTGCCGCCGGCCGGAGGATCTGGCCGCCTGGATCAGAAGGCTGCGGGGAGAGACGGGATCTCACCGAAACGTGGATCCGCAGTCGATCCGCGGCAACAGGCGAGATCGACGCCGGCTGAAGCCGGTGAAAGACGCCTGATCGCGGCCGAGTGTCCGATCGTCCAGCGCAAGATGCTGGACACTCCGCGCCGCTTCCGCTCTGCGCGAGCCGCTGCAATTCCCGGCGATTTCGTGCGCCGCCGTTGTTCGGGCAAGTGTCCATCGACTGTCCAGTATCCCGATGCTGGACACCCCGCCTCTGGTGAAGGTCGCGTATTGGACGCGGCGAATTACCAGACGCGAGGAAAGTTCGATGACGACGAAGACGACGGACCGACTGCTGCTGTCGCCGCGGGAGGCGGCCGAGGCTCTTTCCATCAGCCCACGGAGCCTGTGGGCGCTGAGCGCCCCGAGAGGCCCGATTCCCACCGTGCGGATCGGGCGCTCGGTCCGCTATTCCCCGACCGACCTCTCCGCTTGGATCGAGGCGCAGAAGGAAGGGGGTGCGTGATGAGCGCGAACAACGGATGGAAACGGGTCTCGGCGCAGCAGCCCTGCCCGGTCTGCGGGAAGCCGGACAACTGCTCGATTTCCGCCGACGGCGGGGCGGTGTGGTGCGGGCGGATTGCCGAGGGGGCGGTCCGCGCGAACGCCGGCGGTCAGTGGCTGCACAAGCTGAATGGCGACCCTTCGGCCCCGGCCGCGCGTGCCGGCGAGGATTCGCCGCGGGAGACCGACTGGAGCGCGAAGGCCGCGGATCTGGCGCAGAGTGCAGCCGCGAAGCGCCGCGAACTGGCGGACGCGCTAGGGGTCTCCGGGGAGGCGCTCGAAGCTCTCAACGTGGGATGGGGCAATATCGGCGGGGAGTGTTGGACGTTCCCCGAGCGGGACGGGACCGCCCAGACCATCGGCATCAACCGCCGGTTCCCGAACGGCGACAAGAAGAGCGTCGGCAAGAGGGGCCTGACCTTCGCACCGAACTGGCGCGATACGCCCGGCCCGGTGCTGATCGTCGAAGGGGGGAGTGACGTGGCGGCCGGGATGACGATGGGACTGTGCGTCGTCGGCCGCCCCTCGAACAGCGGCGGAGCGAAGCACCTGGCCGACCTCCTGCGCGACCTTCCGCCCGAGCGGGAGATCATCGTGCTCGGGGAGAATGACCGGAAGCCAGACGGGAAGTGGCCGGGGAAGGACGGGGCGATCGGCGTCGTCGGTCAACTCGCCGACCGGCTGGGGCGCAGCATCGGCTGGGCACTCCCGCCCGAGGGCGCGAAGGATCTCCGCGAATGGCTCGCGAAGCACGGCGTGGAGGGGGGCGAGTTCCTCGCGCGATTGCAGATCCAGTCGGCAGCATCGACGTGGCCGGAGATCGTCCCGTTCGACGCGCTGGACCTGCCGGAGTTCCCCACGTGCGCGTTGCCGAGCGCGTTGCGCGAGTGGGTGCAGGCGGAGTCGCACGCCACGCAGACGCCGGCGGATCTCGCGGCCCTGCTGGCACTGGCGGTCTGCTCCGCGACGATGGCGCGGCGGGTCACGGTCGAACCGCGCCCCGGCTGGAAGGAGCCGGTGAACCTGTACGTGACGGTGCTGCTGGATCCGGGGAACCGGAAATCGGCCGTCTTCGCCGATGCGACGGGGCCGCTCCGGGAGATCGAGGCCGAGCTGATCGAGGCGGCTCGCCCGGCCGTGGCGCGAGCTCAGTCCGAACGGCGGCAGAGCGAGGCGCGCCTCAAGAAGTGCGAGAAACAGGCCGCCGAGAAGGGGGATGCCGAAGCCCGCCAGGAAGCTGGCGAACTGGCGGAGATGCTGGCAGGGCAGCCGGAGCCGGTCCTGCCGCGCTTGGTCGTCGATGATGCGACGGCTGAGAAGATCGGCATGATCCTGGAGGATCAAGGAGGGCGGATCGCGAGCATGGCCCCCGAGGGGGGCGTGTTCGACCTGATGGCCGGCATGTATTCCAAGAGCGGCACGCCGCAGTTCGGCATCTATCTGATCGGCCATTCGGGTGAGGATCTCATCACCGATCGCGTGTCCCGGAAGAGCGTCCGCGTCCCGCGCATCGCCATCACGTGCGCCTACGCGATGCAGCCGGCGGTGATCCGAGGGTTGGCGGGGAATCCGGCATTCCGTAGCCGCGGCCTGCTGGGCCGGTTTCTCTACGCGGCCCCCCGGAGTTGGATCGGCCACCGGCAAGTCGCGACGGCCCCGGTTCCCGACACGATCAAGGAGGTGTATCGGCGAACGATCGCAGCACTGTGGCAGGATGGCGAGGGAGGGGAGAAGGTCCTCCGGCTATCCGCCGCCGCCGCGAACGAATTCGAGGAGTGGGAGCGTGAGATCGAGGCGATGCTGGCCGAAGGCGGAAGGCTGGAGCAGCTCCGGGACTGGGGAGGCAAGCTGGCCGGGGCGACGCTGAGACTGGCCGCGGTCCTGCACTGTGTCGAGCGGACGCCGGATGAGTTGATGGTCCGAGATGCCGTCGCTGCCGCGGTGGAGATCGCCCGCTATCTCATTCCGCACGCGGACGCGGTGCTCGGCATGATGCAGGCCGGGGACGCGGCGGCCCTCGACGACGACTCGCGGTACATCCTGAAGTGGATCAAGCGGCACGGCCGGCGCGAGTTCACCAAGTCGGAAGCCCAGCAGCACGGAAAGCGCCGGTTTCCGCGAGCGGACGACATCGACCCCGCCCTCGACGAGCTGGCCCGCCGAAACTACATCCGACCGTGGGAGCGGGAGCCTGCCGGCGCGGGACGGCCCCCGTCGCCGACCTTCGACGTTCACCCCGCGGTTTTCGGGAAGACCGCAGAGCGCTCTGGATATTCCGGGAATTCGATGGCCCCGCACTCCCGCGACGGTTTCCAGAATATTCAGAGCGCTTCGCCCGACCCCGAAAAGCAGAATCGCGTCGAGGTGACGATATGAGCGATGCACCCGAACTGCTGGCGCGGTGCCGGGCCCTCGACATCCGGCTGCTTCCGGTCGGCGACGGCGAACTGACCATCGACTCGCCCGCCGGTTCTCTTTCGCCGGACCTGATCGAACGGCTCAAAGCCAGCAAGCGCGAAGTTCTGGCGCTGCTGAACGACCCGCGGCGTCCCGACCCCGCCCCGAACGATCTTGTGGAGTGGCTGAACGGGGCGTGTCCTGCCGACCGCAAGCTCACCGACGCGGAGTGGCGAACCTTGGATCCACTGGAGGACGATTCCGATGCCTACCTGGCCGCCGCCTTGGCGATCTTCCGGCAGTCGGCCATGTGTTCGGAATCCGACACCGACGTGCAGCCCGATGCTCCTCGCCTTGAAGCGGACATCGGCTGTCCCGACCGGAATCATCCCCGCTGGCGGTCGATCTTCGGGCCGCACCTGATCTGCGGGACGTGTCATCCGCCGGCCCGGCCGGAGATCGTCGCGGAGTGGTTCGAGGCCGCTGGCGCGGAGCAGGACAGGCGGAAGGCCGGTCTCGCGATGATCGAGTCGCCCCACCCGCCCGACGCGGCAGACGCGGCCGTAGAGCCTCGTTCGCAATCCGTCGCATGACGCCGCAGCCGAGATCGGCAAACTTCAAGAATCTCGCCTACTTGCCGAAAAGATAGCTTGTCAATCGGCAATCACGACGATAGGATCGAAGCATGGCTCGGAAATCGCTATCAACGCTGACGGACGAACTGAAGCGCGCCATCGAGGCGAGCGGCTTCTCGCGGTATGAAATCAGCAAGGCCACGGGAGTCAGCCAGGCCGCGCTGTCTCGATTCGTGCATGGCGAGCGGACGATCACGCTGGAAACGGCGGATCGGCTCGCCGCGTTTCTCGGCTTGCACTTGGCGCAGCAGTCTCCTTCGACCCGGACGAGGTGAATCATGGCGTCGGTCTTCAAGCGGGGTGGCAAGAACAATCGCAATGGGTACTACTACATCAGTTGGTACGACCACGACGGGAAGCGCCACGTCAAGTGCGCGAAAACGACGGACAAGGCGACGGCCGAGCGGATCGCTCGCAAGCACGAAGCCGACGCGGCGCTGCGGCGCGAGGGGGTCGTCGATCCGGCGCTGGACGGAATCTCGAAGGAGTCTCGCCGGACGATCGAGGAGCATCTTGCCGATTACGAGGCGAAGCTCCGCACGGCCGGAAGCGCCCCGCGCTACGTGGAGAACACGTTGATGCACATCCGGGCGATCGCCGCGAAGGCGGAACTGCGGCTCGTCGGCGACATCACCGCGGAAAAGGTCAATCGGTTCGCCGGCGGTCTTCGCGAAGGCGGATCGTCTGCTCGAACCGTCGCGTCGTACCTCGGCTCGATCAAGAGCTTCGCGAAGTGGCTCGCCGCGCACCACAAGCTCCCTCGCGATCCGCTGGCATCGGTGCGCAAGCCGAATGCCCAGGCGGACCGCAAGCGGGAGCGCAGAATGCTGCTCCCCGAGGAGTGGCGCTGGTTGGAAGCGACCGTGCCGAGCGGTCCGGATCGGTTCGGAATGAGCGGCCCCGAGCGGCTGCTTCTCTACCGCACGGCGATCGCGACGGGTCTTCGATCGAACGAACTGCGGAGCCTGACCCGCGGCCGGCTGTTCCTCACCGCAGATCGCCCCTACATCACCTGCAAGGCCGGCTCGACGAAGAACCGGAAGGACGCCCGGCAGTATGTGCCCGCCGACCTCGCGGAACTGCTCCGGAAGCATGTCGGGACGAAGTTGTCCGGGGCCGCGCTGTTCTCCATGCCGCATCCGACGGAACTGGCGACGATGCTGCGGGCCGATCTCGAAGCCGCCCGAGCCGAGTGGTTGAAGCAGTCGGTGAAGGATCCGGACGAGTACGCCCGGCGCGAGCAAAGCGACTTCCTCGCCGCCAAGAACCATGAAGGGGAACATCTCGACTTCCACGCCCTGCGGCATACATGCGGGGCTTGGCTGGCGATGAAGGGAGTGCATCCGAAGGTCGTCCAACAGGTCATGCGCCATTCGGCGATCACGCTGACGATGGACACCTACGGACACCTCTTCCCCGGCGACGAGGCCGCCGCGGTGGATCGGCTTCAGGACGTGTTATCCGCCACACCGATGGAACTGCGAGCCACGGGAACCGACGATTCGATCGCCGACCCGCGCAGCAGCGCGCAGCGCATCGTACAGCAGTCGGGACGCGACGAGTCGCGACGGAATGCGAGCGGATGCAGCGCGGAGAAGCGGCCCGCGTCCGCCGCGGCTTTTCCGAAACCTATGGGGCGAAGCACGTTGAGCGGGCCAGTGCGAGACGATGCGGCGGGGGGCGATGAATGGGGCCGGGGGGACTCGAACCCCCAACGCACAGATTATGAGTCTGCTGCTCTAACCGATTGAGCTACGGCCCCTTGACACGTGATGTATCACGTCGACAGGTTTTTCCAACAGATTCGCCGCGTTCTCATCGTACACCCGATCGTACACCCGGCGGAAGACATGTCGGCCAGGCCGCCGCGTCGATGACCTGAAGCCGGTTGGTCGAGCAGCTACAGGGCGCGCTTGCGAAGGGACGCGGAATCGGGACGCTGAGAAACGTGGTCAAACCATTCGCATCGTGGTGAAATGTGCGCACGACACGATCTCATCGACCGATCCGTGAAATTCGGATCGTGCCAGCGCCACCGGGGGGCTTACGCCGCCCCGCTCGCCGAGGGGGCCGGCGATTCCTGGACGAGCTTTTGCAGTAGATCGAGCATCCGCGGCTGCCAGGCCGCGAGCGACCAGCATTCGACAAGGCGGGTCCGGGCGGCGCGGCCCATGCGGCGGCGGGCGAGCGGGTCGTCGATCAATCGGCCGAGCGCCGCGAGCCATTCCGCCGCGGACCGCGCCGGGAAGCCGGTCGCGTGCGATTCGATGAACTCCGCATTGACCCCCACCGGCGTCGCGACGCACGGGACCCCCGCCGCTTGATATTGCAGAATCTTCAACCCGCATTTCCCCTGCGACCACACATCCGCGCTCAGCGGCATCAGGCCGACATCGAATGAGGCGACCTCGGCCGTCTCGGTCGCTTCACTCCACGGCACGCGGACCACCGGCAGATGCGTGAACCTTGGGAACGCATCGCAGACGACCTTCAGCCGCACGTTCGGCCGGGTGCGGCCGAGCTCCTCGAGCACGGGGCGGAGCGCTTCGAGATACCGTAGCGTGCTCCGCGAGCCGATCCAGCCGAGCGTGACCGTCCCGTCGCCCGCCGACTGGTGCAGCGGATAGCGGTCCGCATCGACGACCGTCGGCACGACGACCGCCCGGCGAGCGGGGGGCGTCAGCCCCCCGGTGAATCGCAAACCCGCGTTGCTCCACTCGTCGGAGATCCCCGCGGTGGACCGCCGAGGCTCCTCGCCCATGACCGCGGCGCACTGCTCGTGCAGAAACCGGTTTCCGCACAGCACGCGATCCGCCGCCCGCACGGTCCGCGAGAACGCCCGCATCCGCCCGCGGGAGCGGGGATCGCTCCGCGATGAGCTGCGGAACATGATCGCGTCGTCGAAGTCGAACACCAGCTTGCGCGCGGCCCGCCTCAGCCGCCACAGCCAGAACGCGGGCAACAGCTTCCGCTGGAGGAAGACGAAGTCGTACTCGGCCGCCCCGCCGAGCTGCCGCCACCGCCCGCGAAGCGTCCGCGCGACTTCCTCGACGTCGCACGAGAGCCCGCGCTCGCGGAGATACGGCAGATACTGCAACACGCGATACCGCGACGACGCGCTGCGGAACGACTGAACGAGAAACAGCCCCTGCATGGTCCGCTCCGGAAGAGTCCGCTGGGCGAATGGCGATCGCGCGGCAACATAGCCGAACGGCCCAGAACACGGAACTGGAATCGTCAGTGGTCGGTCGGCAGTGGACGAAACACGTCAATCTGCTGTTCTGGGAACGACGGACGTTCCCGCCGCGAGGTGGATCGTCTGCGTCGGGAAGGCGAACTCGACCCCGATCGCCGCGAACCGCTCGACGATCGTCAGGTTGATCGCCTGCTGGATGTCCATGTAGAGGTTGAAGTCCGGCGAGAGGACGAAGTACACCACCTCGAAATCGAGCGACGACGGGCCGAACCGCTGGAAGTGCGCCCGGTCGAACCGCACCTGCTCCTGCGCCTCGACCGCCTCCCGCAGCACGCGCGCCGCCTCGCGGAGCTTGTCCGGCGGCGTGTCGTAGGTCACTCCCACGCCGAACACGATCCGCCGCTGGTACATCCGCTTGAAATTGCGGATGCGGCTCGACAGCAGGTCGTTGTTCGAGAACACGAGCTGCTCGCCGGACAGGCTCCGCACCCGCGTGGTCTTCAGGCCGACGTGCTCGACCGTCCCCAGAAAATCGCCGACGACGATGAAGTCCCCGATCACGAACGGCTTGTCGAGCACGATGGACATCGAGGCGAACAGGTCGCCGAGGATGTTCTGTGCGGCGAGGGCCACCGCGATCCCGCCGACCCCCAGCCCCGCCACGAGGGCGGTGACGTCGATCCCCAGGTTGTCGAGCATCAACAGGAGCACCAGGGACCACAGCGCCAGCCGGGCGAGGAAGCCGAGGGCGGAGATCGTCGTCACGGAGGCGGCGTCCTGCTCCATCCGCCGGTGGACGTAGTTCGTGATCGCGAACGTGAGCAGCGCGCTCCCCCAGAACGCCGCCTGCAACAGCGCCACGAGAACCGCGGCCGTACGGACGAATTCCGCCGGTCGCGGCGGGAACTCCAGCGCGAGCGACGCCGCCCAGATCGCCGCCGCGAGCAGGAACCAGTTCCGAGTGGCCTGCAGGACCTCGACGATCCCGTCGTCCCAGCGGGTCGCGGTCCGTTCGGCGACGCGGCGGGCGCGGCGGACGACGATGCTCTTCGCCCCCCGCAGCAAGAGGAACGCCGACACGAGCACCCCCCCGGCCGTCAGCCAGCGTCCGGCGGTGTTGCCGAGAAACGTTCCCTCGGGGAGCGTGGCGTCGAGCCAAAGAAGGAAGGTCCGCTCGTACCAGTCGCGCAACGAGTGCCACCACGCCATGAATCGCGCTCCCTTCGCTGCCGACGGCTGTTCGTCCGCCGCCAGCTTGCCACGGGACGCTCGTGGGGGCAAGCGCGGCGTTCGGAACGCGGCGGCAGGTCCATTTTGCCGGAATGGAGTTGTGCGGGGCGAGCCGCATCCCCGTCTGATTCGGAAACGCCGATCGGCATGGCGGACCACTTGACGTGCAGCCCCCTCACCCTGACCCTCTCCCCCGCAAAGCCCCTCACCCAGCGATACGGAGGGAGGGGACTTGGATGCGCTCTTGCCGGAATCGTTGCAATTCGCGTACCCTCCGCGGACGCGCCGGCCGGTTCGGCGCGGCCCACCCATCGCCAAGGATGGCACGATGTACAAGCTGCTGCTCTGCCTGCGGTATCTCCGCACCCGCTACATCGCGCTCTCGTGCGTGCTGAGCGTCACGCTCGGCGTGGCCACCATGATCGTGGTCAACGCCGTGATGGCCGGCTTCAGCACCGAGATGCGCAACCGCATCCAGGGTCTCCTCTCCGACGTGATGATCGAGTCGAACAACCACGACGGCACGCCGAACCCCGAGCAGCAGATGGCGATCATCCGCGAGATCGCCGGCGAGCACATCGACGGGATGACGGCCACCGTCGAAGTCTACGGGATGCTGAGCTTCCAGTACGCCGGGCAATGGATCACGCGGCCGGTGACGATCATCGGCATCCGGCCGGGGGAGAAGTCGCAGGTCGGGCCGTTCGTCGACTATCTCGACCGCTATCAGACGATCAAAGAGGAGGACGTCGTCGTTCGCCAGCCGTTCTGCGAGCGCGGCGTGCCGCCGACTTGGGAGTTGACCGACGAGGCCCGCGAATATCGCCGCCGGTGGATTTCGCGGCAGCGGTTCCTGCTGATGAACGACGACCATCTGGACGATCGGGACAATCCGTTTCCGCCGGCGTCGGAGGAGGCGTCGATCGATCCGTTCACGATCCAGCCGCGTCCCGCGGGCGCGGGCGACGGGATCGATCCGCTCGAGCCGCTGCCGGCGACGTTGTACATCGGCAAGCAGCTCGTGACGTTCGTCGTCGAAGACCCGCACACGGGGAAGCACCGCACGATGAAGATGGTGCAGCCGGGGGACGACGTGAAGATCAGCACGATCACCTCCGGCCGCCCGCCGAACCCGGTGCACTTCAACGCGACGGTGGCGGACATCTTCAACAGCGGGATGAGCGAGTACGATTCGAGCCTCGTGTTCTGCAATCTGGAGTACCTCCAGCAGGCGCGGGGGATGATCGATCCGGGGAGCGGCACGCGGTCGATCACCTCGGTGCAGATCAAGCTCAAGAGTTACGACGACGCGGAAGAAGTCGTCCGCCGGCTGCGGGCCGCGTTTCCGCCGGGACTGTACACCGTGCGGACCTGGGAGCAGAAGCAGGGACCGCTGCTGGCGGCGGTCGAGGTCGAGAAGGCGATCCTGAACGTGCTGTTGTTCCTGATCATCGCGGTGGCGGGCTTCGGGATTCTGGCGATCTTCTTCATGATCGTCGTCGAGAAGACGCGCGACATCGGGATCCTCAAGGCGCTCGGCGCGGGCTCGGGAGGCGTGATGACGATCTTCCTTTCCTATGGGCTGGCGCTGGGGATCGTCGGCGCCGGCGGGGGGGTCACGCTGGGGCTGCTGTTCGTCGCGTACATCAACGACATCGAGAGATTTCTGACGTGGCTGACGGGGCGCAAGGTGTTCGACGAGGCGATCTACTATTTCCCGTCGATCCCCACCTCGGTCGAGCCGTTCACGGTCATGTGGATCGCCGCCGGGGCGATGGCGATCGCGGTGCTGTCGAGCATCCTGCCGGCCCGCCGCGCCGCGCGGTTGCACCCCGTGGAGGCGCTGCGGTTCGAATGAGGGGTTGATGGTTGAGGGCGCGAACGCTTGCGGTTTCGCGTCATCGCGAGACGGGATTCGCACCACTCGGAGCAACGTGCCATGAGCATCCGCATCCTGCTCGGATTTCTCGGTTTCGCCGTCCCGACAGCGTGCGCAATGGCGCAGCCGATTACCGGCGTGACCGTGCGGGATGCGAACTTCGAGGTCGTGAAGACACTCTCGTCGGCTGAAATCGCCGAGTTCGATCGCCATTGGGCGCAAAGGGTGGAGATTGATGTGTCCGGAATCGAAGCGAACTCGCCGCACTACAAACTCGATCTAATCTGCGGTGGAGACCGCGGTGGACGCTGGATCTACCACACCTCAGGCCATGTCACGCTCCTCAGCAAGACTGTCCAGCCGGCATACGAACTCGCGGATCCACAATCATTCAACCGCTTGATCGGGTCCACCTCGATTGACCCTCAACCCTCAACCCTCAACCCTCAACCACTGACCACCGCCCACTAACCACCAACCACTGACCACTGACCACTGACCACTGACAATCATGCCCGAGATCCTCCCCATGTCGCAGCCGCAGCTTTCCGCGATCGCCGTCGAGAAGGCCTACCGCAAGGGGGAATACAAGGTCCCCGTGCTGCACGGCGTGAACCTCAAGGCGCACGCCGGTGAGTTCCTGTCGATCGTCGGACAGTCCGGCTCCGGCAAGAGCACGCTGCTGCACCTGATGGGGCTGCTCGACGCGCCCGACGTGGGGGAAGTCCGGCTCGATGGCAAGCGGATCGACGATCTCCCCGCCTCGACACGGGACGAGATTCGCAACCGCGTGTTCGGCTTCGTGTTCCAGTTCTATCACCTGCTGCCCGAGCTGAACCTGCTCGAGAACGTGCTCGCGCCGCTGATGATCCGCCACTCGCTGCCGGCCTATTGGCGCAGGCGGAAGGAGTTCGCCGCGCAGGCGCAGGAGATCATCGCCCGGGTCGGGCTGGACCACCGGCTCAAGCACCGGCCGAAGGAGCTGTCCGGCGGCGAGATGCAGCGGGCCGCGATCGCGCGGGCCCTCGTCGCCCGCCCGCCGGTGCTGCTCGCCGACGAGCCGACCGGCAACCTCGACCGCGAGACGGGGGCCGGGATCATGGCCCTGTTGCGGAACTTGAACGAGCAGGAAGGGCTGACTATCATCATGGTCACCCATGACGACACGGTGGCCCGGCAGGCGCACCGCACCGTCCGCCTGACGGAAGGCCGGGCCGAGCCGCTCGCGGAAGCGGCGTGAATTCGTCGGATTTCCCAGACCGGCGGAGCCGGAGGCAGAATTCGGTTTCACCACGGATGGCACGGATCGAACGGATATCCCGCTTCGACCTCTCCGACGAGCGGAACGCGTGGTCGAAAGCGCGTCGAAGCCGGAATTTCAATCGCCCCCGTCTCCGGTTCCTCGGCGGCCTCTGCGCACTCGGCGGTTCATCAATCATCGCGATGGAAAACCCCCGGCGTCCTCAACGCGACCTCATCGAACCGCAGTGGCCGCCGAGGGCGCGGAGAGAAGATTTGTTCTCTCATCAGTGCTCATCAGTGGAATCCGTGGTCGAGAATTTGCGCGAGAAACGAAACTCCGAAGCCTTTGTAGTACGGATGTAGATTTGAAATCCGTGCCATCCGTGGTGGTTTTTGATTTTGCTGCACTTTGCCACTGGCATTCGCATGTCTCAATCCGTCGTTTTCGTCAACGGTGAACTCGTTCCCTCGCAGGACGCGAAGATCAGCGTCTTCGATCACGGCCTCTTGTACGGCAACGGAATCTTCGAGGGGATCCGCGTCTACCACGGCAAGCCCTTCCTGCTGAAACAGCACATCGACCGGCTGTACGAAGGGGCCCGCGCGATCCGGCTCGAAATCCCGATCCCGCACGCGGCGATGGTGCAGGCGGTCGTCGACACGGTGCGGGCGAACGGCCTCGACGGCGGATACGTGCGGCTGATCGTCACCCGCGGGGCGGGGACGCTCGGGCTGGACATCCGCGAGACGAAGGACCCGCAGGTCATCATCATCGCGGCGAACATCGCCCTTTATCCGCCGGAAGTGTATGAGAACGGGCTGCGGCTCGTCACGGCGAGCACGATCCGCAATCACAACGCCGCCCTCAGCCCGCAGATCAAGTCGCTGAATTATCTCAACAACATTCTCGCCAAGGTGGAAGGCTCCGACGCCGGCTGCGTCGAAGCGCTGATGCTCAATCATCAGGGGGAAGTCGCCGAATGCACCGGCGACAACATCTTCATCGTCAAGAACGGCATGTTGAAGACGCCGCCGCCGGACGCCGGGATCCTCGTGGGGATCACCCGCAACACGGTGATGAGGCTCGCCGAACAGGCGGGCGTCCCGGTCCGCGAGGCGACGATGATCCGCCACGAAATCTACACGGCGGACGAGTGCTTCCTGACGGGGACCGCGGCGGAGGTGGTCGCCGTGACCTCGCTCGACGGCCGCCCGATCGGCACGGGGAGGCCCGGCCCGGTCACGCAACGGCTGCTGGGCCTGTTCCGCGAGTTCATCGCGGCGCAGTAGAATGGTGCCCATTGAGCCGCGGGGTTTATCCCCGCGGTGTTCTGGCGGGTCACATGTTCGTTCGAGCCGCGTTTGCCTTTCACGGTTTGCGGAATGTCCTGCTCGACTCGTCGTTTCGCGAAGTACACGATTCGATCGCGAAGGACGCCATGAGAACACCGAGGGGGTAAATCTCTCGACTCATCTGGAGATGCGAGGCGGCCAATTGCTCACGACTTCGCTCTCGGCGATTCGGACAAGGATCTCCGACTGGTTCTCGACGTAGTCGTTTGCCGCCGCGACTGCTTGACCGCCGTGCTTGGGGCGATTGCTCCCGCCGCGAGTCCACCAGCGGCGATTGATTCCCGCGTGGTCGCACAGCTTCGCCTGGCTGACTCCCTTGAGAACTCGCCGCACGGAAGGCCCGTCGGCAGGGCAATCCATCACGACGCAATGCACGTGATTCGCGATCAGTGCGCCCCGCGAGATTCGCCACCCGCGCTCGCGGCAAGCATCGATGATGGCATGTGCCGCCACGAGGGCAAGATCGGCGTCGAGTCGGGCGGTCGCGTCTTTCTGGAGTTGGCGGGCGCATTGCAGCGTGCGTTCGTCGCCGACCGTGTATGGTGTGGCGAATCGGCGTTCTTGAGAAACGTAGCGGCGATCGTCGCTGATGACGTTCGACGCGTGACCGCGCGGATCGCCGGGCAGCCAAGTTCCGTAGGTCGTCCACGTGACGAAAAACGCGAAGGCATCATCGACGACAGTCGCCATGGCGTACCTCGAAAACGTGTCGACCCATGAGCCGCGGGGTTTACCCCCGCGGTGATCGGGCGGTTCGCATGTTTCATCGCCATCGTACCTCGCAAGTCGGCCGGAAAGAACCAGTTTGCGAAAGGTACGATGCAATCGCGATGGACGCCGCGCGACCACCGAGGGGATAAACCCCTCGGCTCATGATTCACCTCGGATGGGCCTGGGATCCATCGCTGCGCTCCCCTCCGCTCGGCTGCGGGTCGCGGCTCGCCGGCGCGATACCGGCGTCACCGCGGCCCGACCGGTTGCAACGCGCACTTCGCGGCGACGAACGTTTCCCGCCGCGCGTCGCTCTCGAACTCGACCGTCACTGTGCGGCGGGTCGAGATCCCCGACGTCGCGACGACCCTCCCCAGACCATACCGCGGGTGGCGGACGAGCATTCCCACGTGGAAGCCGGGCGGGAGTTCGACCGCCGTCCGGGTGCCGTGGAGCAAGTCGGCCCCGGTCATCAAGCGGGCGGTGGAGACGCCCGACGGCGTCGGCCGCGGGGCGCGCCCGACCGCTGCAGCGTCTTCCGTGTGGCCGAGATCGCCGAATTCGTCCGGCGACGGCTCGTGCGCTTCGTCCCAATCGCGCGGAGCCGGCTGAGCTCCCCCCGAGAGCAGTCCCGCGTGATCGACGAACCGCAACGACATCTCGTTCAGGAAATTGCTGGGGATGGTCCGCAGCGGCCGGCCGTGGACGTCGCGCGAGGCGGCCATGGTGAGCGCGAGCCGGTGTTCGGCCCGGGTCATGCCGACGAACAACAGCCGCCGTTCCTCTTCGATCTCGCGCGGGTCGCCGTGCTGGATCGAGCGCTCGTGCGGGACCAGTCCCTGCTCGACGCCGACGATGTACACGACGGGAAACTCGAGGCCCTTGGCCGAGTGCAGCGTGAGGAGCGTGACTTTGCCCGCGTCGTCGTCGAGGCTGTCCTGCTCGTTGACGAGGGCGGTCGTCTCCAGGAAGCCCCCGAGCGTCGCGTCGTCGCCGGCCGCCTCGTCGTATTGCCGCGCCGCCGAGACCAGTTCCTCCACGTTGGCGAGCCGCTGCTGGTCCGGTTCCGATTCGTCCCAGCCGCGGGTGTACTCGCTGCGTTCGACGGCGTCGCGGACGAGTTGCTCGGTCGAGCCGGCCTCCGCGAGGGAGAGCCCGTGAATGAGCGCCGCGAACTTGCGGAGGGCGGCGACGGGGCGGCGCTTCAGCTCGGGGTGCTCGTCGGCGCGGGCCGCCGCTTCGAGCAGGCCGAGCCGCTGCGCGCGAGCCCAGCGGACGAGCCGGTCCTGCGTCGTCTTGCCGATCCCGCGGACGGGCGTGTTGACGATCCGCAGGAAGGCGGCCGCGTCGGCCCGGTTCTCGGTCAGCCGCAGGTAGGCGAGCACGTCCTTGACCTCGGCCCGCTCGTAAAACGCGACGCCCGCCGCGACCTGGTAGGGGATGCCGCGCCGCATCAACGCCAGCTCGGTCTCGCGGGAGAGCGCGTTGACGCGGTACACGACGGCGAAGTCGGCCCATGTCCGCTCCCCGGCCGCGTGCAGCCGGAGCATCTCCTCGGCGATCGTTTCCGCCTCGTGGCGGGCGTTCTGAAAGCAGAGCAGATCGACCGGCTCCCCCTCCTCGTTGTCGGTGACGAGCGTCTTGTGCTTGCGGATCCGGTTGTGCGAGATGAGACTGTCGGCCGCGCGGAGAATGCATTTCGTGCTGCGGAAATTTTCCTGGAGGCGGACGACGGCGGCGTTGGGGAAGTCCTGCTCGAAGCGGAGGATGTTGTCGATCCGCGCCCCGCGCCAGCCGTAGATCGACTGGTCGGGATCGCCGGTCACGCACAGATTGCGATGATCGACGGAAAGGGCCGCGACGATGCGGTACTGGGCCGCGTTCGTGTCCTGGTATTCGTCGACCAGCACGTAGCGGTAGCGCTCGTCGAGGTCGCCGCGCAACTCGGAATTCTCGGACAGCAGCACCGCCACGTGCAGCAGGAGGTCGTCGAAATCGACGGCGTTCGCTTCCAGCAATCGCCGCTGGTACTCGGGATAGACCGCCGCGACGACCCCTTCCCAGTGGTCGCCGACACGCTCCTGGAACCGGCGGGCGAAGTCTTCGGCCGTGAGGAGGTCGTTCTTCGCGCGGCTGATGCGGTTCAAGACCGACGCCGGCGAATACGAAACCGGGTCGATCCCGAGGTCGTTCTGGATCTGGCGGACGAGCCGCTGTTGGTCCCCCGTGTCGTAGATCGTGTAGTTCGACTGGATCCCCGCCGCGGACGCGTGCCCGCGGAGCAGCCGCGCGCAGAAGCGGTGGAACGTGCCGACATTCACCCGGCAGCCGGGGACGAGGGCCGCCACGCGGCCGGCCATTTCGGCCGCCGCCTTGTTGGTGAACGTGATCGCGAGGATCGAGCGGGGATCGACGCCGCGCTCGATCAGCCGCGCGATTCGGCGGGTGATGACGCGGGTCTTCCCGGAGCCAGGCCCGGCGAGGACGAGCAGCGGTCCCTCGGCGTGCTCGACGGCGGTCCGTTGGCTGGGGGTCAGGTCGTCCATGACGGAATGATAGGGGAGTCGCCGCAATCCGCCCAGCGTTCGCGACGCCGCGAGAATCTGTACGGACGACGGTGATTGAAGAATCGGGGGGCCATAGGTAGACTGCCGGAGGATTGACGGCTGACCGGCCTCGTCCCGGCAACATGGGAGGTCCAGCCCGGATACCGCGTTCCGGGTGGTTTGCTCCTGACGATAACGCCGATGATGCCGGATATCGCACCCGCGAGCCGCACCGCGTGAAAACCCAACGGAGTGATGCCATGCAGTCGAATCGGATGTCGAACCGCCTTGAACGAATGCCGCGCCAGGTGCGGTTGCTGCTGGGGGCGCTGACCCTGGTCCTGACGGCTTCGGCCGGGTGGCATTTCGCCGCTGCCCAGGAAGAAGAAGCAGAGGTTCCGGCGGTCGGCGTGCGGGGGATCTTCCCGCTGGAAGTGCCGCGGGGGTTGGGAGAAGAGGCCTGGGCCGTGCTCGCCGGCCACTGGGAGCGGTGGGGCGCGGAGACGGGCCAGCTCGTCACGCGTCTGTACGAGGACGAGCAGCTCGACGTGGCCGGGCAGCGGGGGGTGATCGACCAGTTGCGGTCGCGGATCCGCGTGATGGACAAGGCGCTGGCCGATCCCCGCTACCGGTCGATTCACGGCGACCTGCTCGACCTGCGGGCCCGGCTGGTCCGCCGCGTCGACCTCGCCGAGGCGGTCCTCGATTCGTTCGAGATCGACCCGGCCGCCGCCCAGGAGCAGCGGATCGAGCGCGCCCGCCGCGACCTCGGACCAACCGTCGCCCGCCTCCGCGACGACCTGCGGACGATTCGCGGCGGCGCGGCGTGGCTGGGATATCTCCAGGCCGATCGGCTGGCGGAGGCGGCCCGCAGCAACGAGGCGGCCCGCCGCGAAGCGGCGGCCGTGGCGGAAGTCGCCGGCAAGTTCGCCCGCCGCGATCAGTTGCAGGGGGAGCAGCGCGAGTTCTTTCAGCGGGCGGTGTTCGATCGCATGGGAGACTCGGTGCGGGCGCTGAACGTCGCCCTCGCCCCGCCGAAACCGACCGATCCCGAGGCGCTGCGGCCGGCGCTGGCGGGGCTCGTCGAGTCGCTGGAGCAATATGAAGAGACGAGGGCCGCCCCGGCCGCGAGCGCCGTGCGGAGCAAACTGAAGGAACTCGAAGGGACCGTGGCGGACGGCGGCGCGCGAATCCGCGAAGCGCTCCGGGGGCATTACGTCAATTACAATCTGCACATCGTCGCCTCGGAAGGCTTCCTCAGCCGCCTGATGAACGAGAGCCGGCAGGAAACCGGCGCCGTGCAGGACCACGTGATGGAGGCGGCCGTTTCCGGCTGGCAGACGACGAACACGACCGCGAGCGTCGACCTCCGGCCGCGCGACGACGGGGCCCGCTTCGCCATCACGTTGCGGGGGGTCACGCAGAGCAACACGACGGGCGTGACCTCGCAGGCGACGATCTACACCCAGGGGTATCACCAGTTCTGGGGGAGCAAGGAGATTCGCTTCGACGGCGACCGGTTCGCCACGCTCCCCGCGCAGCTCGGGGTCGCGCCGCACAACCAGACGGTCGGCGCCCGCACCGGGCTGAGCGGGTTCCCGCTGCTGGGGCGGATCGCCGACCGGATCGCGGTCCGCGAGGCGCAGAAGCGGAGGCCGCAGTCCGAGGCGCACGCCGCGTCGCGGCTGTACGAGCGGGCGTACCCGCGGTTCGACTCCGAGGTGGACCAGGAGTTCGCCGAAGCGAACCGGGACCTCGCCGACCAGAACGCCCGCCTGAAGCAGGCCCGCGTGTATCCGGAGACGAAGCTCTATCGCACGACCGACCAGCACCTGCAAGTCAGCGCCCGCGTGCGCGAGGCCGGCGAGCTGGGTGGCGGGCGGTACAATCACACGCTGACTCCCGGCGCCGGGGTGACGCTGCACGTCCACGAGAGCCTGGCCAACAACTCCTTCGACCGGATGAACATTGCCGGCCGCACGATGACCGAACAGGAGCTGGTCGCCGAGTTCGAGCGGTTCCTGGGCCTGATCGCCGGCCGCACGATCGACCTCGACACCGACGACCAGCCGGCGTCCGAGGAGGATCCGGCGGAGTTCATTTTCGCCGAGACCGACCCGCTCCGCGTCCGGTTCGAAGGGGGCGTCGTGTCGCTGACGCTCAAGGCGGGGCTGCGGCGGCCGGGCGAAGAGGACATCCCCACGCAGGAGGTCACGGTCCCGCTCCGCTACACGCTCCGCGGAAACGAAATCGTCGTGACGCGGGGGACCGTTGCCGTCGCACCGGTGGGGCGGCCGCCGAACCTCGCCGTGCAAGTCGTTCGCGCCGGCGTGATGCGGGACAAGATCCAGCGGGCGATCCCCGAGCGGACCCGCGACCGCCAGGTGAAGCTCGAACGCGAGGGCGAGGCGACGGTGATGCTGTTCGTCACGCAGCTCGAACCGCGCGGCGGCTGGCTGACGCTGTCGCTCAAGTAGCGGGCAGCGGCTGTGAAAGATTTCGGGCGACGACGTTCGGCGTGCCCGTTCCGATTCGCTTCC
>JBBDNU010000051.1:0-34570 GCA_040877365.1 Planctomycetales bacterium | reverse complement strand
GACCGGGTGCGTGATAGGCTGCAAACATGCGGCCGACAGGCAATACGCGGATCAGTGTAGCACCAAGTTCGGCGGCAAACCTATGGCTGATTCAGACTCGCTCTACCGGGAACTGAAAGGCTCGCTCCAAGCGGTCGCGGAGCCGTTGTTTGAGCACGCTTGCCAGCAAGTCGAAAAGCGAGGCGCGTTTCTCCCTGTCGGCTCCAAGCTGTCGAGCAATGGGGAAATCGGATTAGTCGCTGCCGCCCCGGAAGAGGATGTAACCTCAAGCGATGTTGTTCTTCCGCTTCTAATCGCTGCATTGAGAGAATCTGCCGCAGCCGCTGACGCCGTTGCACTCTGTGAGTGGGTTAAAATCGAGGCCGGAGGTCGCAAGCCAAGTGACGCAGTGAAAGTGCATGCTCAACACAGACGTGGTCTCTCCGTTGCATTTTATATCCCGGCTACGAAGTCGCTGTTCCGGGGATGGCAATTTGGAGAGATGATGGTCATGGCAGCAGATCCGTTCATCGCGTCCTGGCCAGGCACAGACGCCGAACCAGGCGCTGCAGCAGACGGCGGGGGCTGATAGGCTTTCCCAGATTCATAGCTCACTCGGCCCCCGCCGCTGCTGAGCTTGATCGTTCGGCAACAGAGGGCGATCAGCGTGATCCGCTTGGACAGAACCGTCCCGTTCGTCGGCGCTGCTCTCGATGGGCAACTCTCCGAGGCAGCGGCGATCCTTCGGGCAGCCGAGCAGCGGCACGGTCTCCGGTGGCTCGCGATCTCGGACAACCCTCCGGAGGACAACAGCGAGGAATGGTATCAGGCGCACCTGTGGCCGTTCCTCTCAGAGACTCACATGGTGCTCACGGCCGGCGACCTTCAGGCGACCGGATGCACGCTTCTCGACACGGTCGGCGTGGATCACTTCCCGACCTGGCGTTACTGGGGGGAGGTGGTGGCCGGGTGGGCAAATAAGTTCTGGGTTCTGCGGCCTGCCGGGCTGGGCCAGACCAAGTGGTATCGGGCACAACGTCGGTGGGAGTACCTCGACTTCTACGATCACGGCTACTTGTCGGGTGTTATCGCAGCGTACGATGAATGGCGGACAGCGGTCTGGCGGGTATTGTCGCTCACAGGTGACGGCAGCGTGCCCGCCGAACCATCGGCTGCACCTGACTGCGGCGGCATTACGTGAATCCAGCGTTCAACGTCTCACCAGCCGCCGCAGCAGGTGAGCCGGGTCGTTATGTGTCGGAGCAAACATGAACATCGACGATGTTGTCGCCGGGTGCCACTGGCTTGCCAGTGCTCTTTGAATAGTTTCTTGTAGTGTCCACACGAATCGCGCCTTGATGACGCCTTCGACGGGCATCAGGGATTACTCGTCCAGGTTTATGGAGTCGCCACTGCGACAGAAGTCGCGATGGAAAGTGCAAGGTTCCACGCCGTCGAAGGTCGTGGAGGTCGCCCCCTCGATCGAAAAGCACTGGCAAGCCAGTGGCACCCGGCGCGCCATGAAGGTTTTGCAGGCGGCCCCGGCAGCTTAGCTTTATCGTTAGGCGGCGGAGCGAAAGGGTGATCATGGCCCAAAGCGACGTCGAGTCGAGGCTCCACGCTCTGACCAATGCCTTGGTCGACGTGCTTATCTCGATCACGCCGCAGTCGATGGCGGAGATCCAGTTCGAGATCGTCGCCACCGAGGACGGCGGGGCCGACATCGGCCTGCTGGAGAACCACCCCGATGCGACGCGGGTGGCCCTCAGCGACGCGGTGTACGATCATGCGTCCCGATACCTTCCCTTGGTCAAGCAGTATGTGCCTGGTTGGAGGCGATCATTGATTTCCCTTCGCGAGTCTGACGAGGGTTGGCAGGCGTCGGTGAACTTCGAGCATGGGTAGCACCGGACGCCGAACCCGGTGCTGCACCTGACCTCGGCGGCTGCTAGAATGGTGAGACAGTCCTCATGCGGAGATTCCCATGACCTTGACCATTGACGTCGATCTCCCGGCCGACCTGGCCCGGTTCCGACTGCCTGAAGCCGTCGCCGCTCGCTTGCAGACCCTCCTCGACCGTCAGGATGCCGGCCAGCCGCTGACCGGGCCGGAACGTGCGGAGGCTGAAGGATTGGTCAACCTGGCCGAGTTCCTCACCTTGCTGCGGCTGCGGGCAGAGCGAATGACCCGATGAGCGACCCAGCGATACGAATGAAGGGGATTGGGCGGCGGCCATGCCGTCACGCGGCGGGGCGGAGGCGGTCGGCGATGGATGGGGCGTTGGCCTCGCCTGGCGTCGCGTCCAGCACATGGTCGATGATCCGCTCGGCCGGTGTGCGGAGCCAGGCGGCGAGCGGATGGTCGGTCGCCGGGGCGGGCTGCTCGAGCAGCCGGTCGTAGTCCCACGCGCGGGCCCAGCCGGCGATCCCCGCCTGCTCCAGGTGGAACGCGTTCACGAGCTGCTCGTAATGCCCGGGGATCGGCACCGTGACCACCGGCTTGTCGAGCAGGAACGCCTCGAGCGGCGTCGACAGCCCGGCGGTCGTCATCACGCCGCACGACGTCCGCATGTCCTCCAGCACCCGCAGTCGGTCCGGCGCACGAAAATCGACAAGTCCCTGCCGGCCGCGCGGCATCTCCGGGAAGCCGTAGGCGATGACCTCGCGGCGGTTTCGCGCGGCCCACTCGACAAGCGCCGGTCCCGTGCCGCCGTCGGCCGTGTGGTAGTGATTGTACACGAAGAGGTGCGCGCCGGCTTCCGGGGTCAGGCCCCGGATTTCGGTCCGAATCACCGGGGGAACGCAGCGGAAACTCGTCGGCTCATAGTGATAGCCGAACAGCCGGTCCGCTCCCGACGTGAACAGCCGGACGACGGTGCGGGTCATTTTCCGCTCGAAACCCATCTCCTCGGGGAGCGGGATCGCCCGGTCGAACAGCGCGATCTGCCGCGACAGGGCGATCACCTCGCACCCCGGCTGCACGAGCGGGCTGGCGGTGAGCGGCTCGAAGTCGCTCAGGACGAGGTCCGGCTGGAACTCGCGGACGAGGTTCCGCAGCGTCCACAGGTGGCGGAGCACCCGCGGCGCGTCGCGGGCCCATTTGAGGAACGACCGCTTGTAGTCGGTGCGTCCGCCCGTCAAGACGTACGACAGGCCGGGGAAGTGGCGATGCCAGGCGAAGCGATAGCCGGCCGGCGGCACATCCGCGCCCGAGCTGACGATGCGGACTTCGTGCCCACGGCTTTCGAGCAAAGGGGCCAGCACGGCGGCCTTGGAGAAATGTCCGTGTCCCTGCGCGAAGATGCCGTAGAGGATCCGCATGCGGGAGGAGTTACGAGTTACGAGTAACGAGTGACGAGTGACGGGCGAAGTGACCTGGCAGTAGCCCCAATCAGGCGACTCCGCCGCCGCGAGTTTGGAAGTACTGAGTGACGAGTCAGGAATTGGGAGCCGGAATTGAGGACTGAATGATCTCGTCATCCGCAACTCGTCACTCGTAACTCGTCACTTTCCAGCCTTACCGCTGCCGTTCCGTCTCGATCGACTCGACGTCCACGATCCGCCCGGTCGGCCGGGCGAGGTCGATGAGGACCGGCTCCGATGTTTCGACGTGCGTTGCATTCCCCGCCGCGTCCCGCGCCACGAGCCGGAGATAAAGCCGCTCGGGCATGCCCGGCGGCACGGTCCACTCGAACCCGCCGTTGTCGGCCTGCCAATCGCCGATCGGCTGCCACGGGCCGTTGCGGTCCCCGGCGTAGTAGAGCGCGACCGGGAGGTCGGCCGGGTTCTCGTCCTCGATCCGCCAGCGGATGAAGAGCTTGTCGAGGGCCGCTCCCTGTCCCTGCCGGACCGGCATCAACTCGGCCAGCGGAGCGGTCTGGTCCACGACGATCACGATGGCGGGCGATTCGCCCGGCTGCGGCGGATCGGCGGCAAGCCCCACGCCGCTCCGCACGCGAATCGCGAAGCCGTACACTCCGTCGCCGGGGACATCGACGGTGAACGGGCTTTGGTGGGCGGGGTCGTCGCCGTATTTCCACCACTTCGCGCCGCTGTCCTGGGTGATGTAGAACTCGACGTTGCTCACGCCGGACGGGCCGACGTCTTCGATCTGATACCCGACGCGGAACTTGCGGGCGTTGACGATGCGGTGGCCCTTCGCGTTCACCGACTGGGCGGGGGCCGTCTCGGTCCCCGGCGGCGGAAAATCGTCCGTCCGCGGGTAGCGCCGCTGCACCACCTGCGGCCGGCTCTCGGGCAGGTCGCGGACGAGTCCGGTCCGCGGCTTTGGATTGATGATCGGCTCCTGGGTCCGCGGGAACTGGTCCGGCATCCGCTCTACCCCGCCGCCGGCGATCGGCTGCCGGAAATCGGGGACCGAAGGGCGCGGGGCGAGCCGGCTGGCCGGCTGCATGCGCGCCTGCTGCTGCCCGGCCGCCTGGTTTCCGGCGAGATCGGCGATTGATCCCCGCACCGCGACCAGTCCGCCTTGCCCGACGCTCCACGACGTCTGCCCGCTCGCCTGCGGGGTGACGGTCACGGGAAGCCAGTCGTCCACGCCGGGCTGAACGTATTCCAGCTTGAGCGTCGACGGGTCAAGGTTCGCGTCGCTCGCCTGCCACGACAGCTCGATCCGCCCCGCCTCGGTTTCCCGCAATGCGATCTCGAGGCTCGGCGGGCGCGTGTCGACGACGACCTTCAAGCCGGGATCGACGATCTCCCCCGGCGGCTGCAACTGTCCCCGGCGATCGAGCGTCCGCACCGCGAACCAGTATTCGCCGTCGGCGGGAGCGACGAAATCGAACCGCCCGGCCGCCGGCTCGACGGAGTCGCCGTGCCGCCACTGCCGGCCGAAATCCTGCGAGACGTACAGCCGAATCTCCTGCGCTCCGAGCTTCTGCATCTCCGCCGCGTCGTAGCGGTACGGGATCCGAAACCGCGACTTGTTGGTGTGCAACGGCCGGCTGGGAATGGGCGCCGCCTGCGCGGCGGCACAGCACGTCGCCAGGCACGCCGCGGCGAGGAACAGCCGTCGGTTCATCGCGATCCCTCTCGATGGAACGTGCGGGAGAAACTCCCGTGACGACGCCGGAGCCGGGCGTCCTGCCGGGACTCGTCGGAGTCGGCGTCCGAGACGGCCGCGCAGACTCGCCGGCGCGGGCGTTCTCACAATCGGTATCGGTCGCAGGGGGGACGGAACTTGATGGGAAAAACGTGATTGCAGCGAAAATCGCGAGAATGCGGAATGGGCGCGGTTTCGGCGGCCGCCCCGCCGATCGTCGGCGACCGCCGGCGGATTCTTACCGCGCCGGCGGGAATCGGTCAACGGAGACCCGCAGCGAGCCGCGCTAGCTCCGGGCCGCGTACGACTCCGCATACTCCAGCACCCACAGGTCGATCGTCTCCTGGAACGATTCCGCGTCGACCTGCGCGAGGAGCTGATAGTGGCGGCGGTTGAAGACTTCCTTGTTGCGGATCGTTCCCTTGCCGAGCAACTCGATGATGTGGGCCGGACCGAAGGGGGTGACGAGCAGCTCGAGCCGACTGTATTGCGAGCGGGAATCCCGGCCGGCCCGGAAGTCGAGATCGTCGCGGCTGACGCGGGCCCCCCAGCCCTCCTCGCCGACGACCGTCTGCATGCGGAAGCCGGGATAGTGGTCGGCCAGCCGCCGCAGGCAATCCTCGATGTGCTCGGAGATATCGAGCCGGTGCTTCGAGTAGAGGTTGCGGAGCTCTTCTTCGGTGAGTTCGCGTTCGCTGGCGGCGCGGGACCGTTCTTCGCGGGTGCGGCTCCCGCGTTCGATGGCCCGTTCGAGGCGCTTGTCGAAATCCATGCCGGTTCCTTCGGTCGATGCGTCCGCCTGAATTCTAGGCCCGCCGCAGGCGCTCCGCAACTTGGCCCCGTTCCTGGCGAATCACTGACGACCGGGACCGGACCCTGGCGCTGGTCGATCGTCGATCGTCGTGATCGTCGTCGCAACCACGAACGGGAATGCATTCGTCGCGCTCTCCTGACGGACGGTAGAACGATGCCGATCGGCACGAGTACGACGCGAAATCCAGCTTGCAGTTCCCGGCCGAAACAGGGCGTGCGGGGCGGCGTCCGCCCCGCCGGTGCGTTCCGCGCGAGAACGGAAGCCGCAGCCGCCGGCCGGCTCACGCCGGCCGCGCGCCGGAAGATCGGGCGGCGGCCGCTTGACAGTCGTGGGGGCGGTGAGTATCGTTCACGGTGACAACGGGTTCCAATCGTTGGCAGGACTCGCTTTCTGACGAGGGCGTCGGAATGTAGACGTAGACTTCGACACAAGTCGGGGCGCCCCGGAAACGGATACGTGCGCGGCAGCAGAGTCGGGTTGGCTGCCGCGACCGGTGCGTGCGCAGCCGCTTGTCGGGGGCGGCTGCGGGAAAGTGGGACCTGTGTGCCCGCTTTTTTTCATTGAACGAGGGTCGTGATGAACGGCAACGAGTTGCTCCGCATCGTCGATGCGATCCATCGCGACAAGAACATCGACAAGGAAATCGTGTTCGACGGGATCGAGCAGGCGATCATCTCCGCGGCCCGCAAGCATTTCGGCGAAGAGTCCGAGGTGGTCGTCGGTATCGACCGCGACACGGGAGAGCCTTCCGCCGCGGTGGACGGCAGCCAGCTCGAAGCCGACGAAATCGGGGACCTGCTCGGCCGGATCGCCGCGCAGACCGCCAAGCAGGTGATGATCCAGAAAATCCGCGAGGCCGAGCGCGACGCCCAGTTCGACGAATACATGGCGATCAAAAGCCACATCGTCACCGGCGTCGTCACCCGGGTCGAGGGGAGCGCGGCGACGGTCAATCTGGGGAAGGTCGAGGCGCTGCTGCCCCGCAGCGAACAGATCCCCGGCGAATCGCACCGCGTGGGGGAGCGGGTGCGGGCGGTGGTGCTCGAAGTCCGCAAGGCGGGCAGCCGCGTCAAGATCATCCTTTCGCGGGCGCATCCGGATCTGGTGCGGCGGCTGTTCGAGATCGAGATTCCCGAGGTGGCGGAGCGCATCATCGAGGTCCGCTCGCTGGCCCGCGAGTCGGGCTACCGCTCCAAGGTGGCCGTCACCTGCTACGACAACAAGGTCGATGCGGTCGGCGCCTGCGTGGGCGTCCGCGGGTCGCGGATCAAGAGCATCGTGGAAGAGCTGGCCGGCGAGCGGATCGATATCGTCCGCTGGAACGACTCGCTGCAGGTGCTGGTGCCCAACGCCCTGCAGCCGGCCGAAGTCGAGGACGTGATCCTCTGCCCGATGCTCGGCAAGGTGATCGTCCTCGTCCGCGAGGACCAGTTGTCGCTGGCGATCGGGAAGAAGGGGCAGAACGTGCGGCTGGCCTCGAAGCTGGTCGGCTGGGACATCCACGTGATGACGGAAGAGCGGCTGCAGGAACAGCTCGACAAATCGGTGGCCGCGTTCAGCGCCGTCCCCGGCGTCAGCGACGAGCTGGCGCAAAGCCTCGTCGAGCAGGGCTTCTTCAGCTTCGACGATCTGTCGGTCATCGAGCCGGACCAGCTCGCCGAGCTCGGCGGCCTCACCAGCGAGCAGTGCGAGGAGATCGTCGCCTTCGCCGATCAGGAAAGCGCTCGGATCGAGCAGGAAGAGCGGCTTGCGGCGCGGCGGCGGTCGATCGAAGCGGCCGCGGCGGCCCAGGCGGCCGAACTGGCCGCGGCGTCCGCCGATCTCGCCGCGGCGGGCGAAGCCGAGATGGCGGCTGCGGAGGGCGCGCTGGCGGCCGCGGCGGAGCAGGAGCCGGCGGTCGAGGAGGAGCCGGAAGAAGGCGCGGAGTTGGAGGGAGCGGAAGAGGTCGCGCCCGAAGCGGCGGACGTCGTCTCGCTGGAGGAGATGATCCGCGCCGAGCAGGAGGGAGCGCCGACGCCGGGCGCCACCTTGATCGAGGAAGAGGAGGAGGCGGCGCGGGACGAGGTCGCGACGGAGAAGATGGGGGACGAGCCGCACCCGGAAGGCGAGGTCGGCGCGGGCGAGTCGCCGGCCGACGAACTGGTCGACGCGCAGGAGGCGAAGTCGCAAGGGGACGTGGAGGACGCCCGCCCGGTCCCGGGAGGCGAGTCGATCGGGTTGCGGGACGCGGGGGCCCTCTTCGCTCCCGAAGAAGCGGTCTCCGCGCCCGAAGAGGGGTCGTTGCGGCAGGCGGAATCCTCCGCGACGGAAGAATAACAGTTCAGGCCGAACGACGGCCGCTGGCGGTGCGCTCGACCCGACGTTCGGGCCGCAGGGCCGTCATTTGGATTACGGAAGGGACGTATGGCTGAAACGCAGACGAAGGTTCGCATCTTCGCCCTCGCGAAGGAGTTGGGCCTCGACAGCAAGGTGCTGATCGAGCATGCCAGCGCTGCCGGCATCGAAGTCAAGAACTCCGCCCTGGCGAGCGTCACCGAAGAAGAGCGGGACCGGATCGTCGCGCACATCCAGCAGCAGGGGCCTGGAGGGAAGGGGGCCGGCGAGAAGTCGTTGGCGCCCGTCCGGGAGGGTCTGGCCGACCGCAAGATTCGGCAGATCCCGATGCAGTCTCGTCCCCGCGTGGCGCCCAGCCGGCCGGCGCCCCTGGTCGAGGAACCGCCCCCCGCAACGCCCGAGCGGCCTGCCGACACCGTTCCACCCGAAGTTGCCGCGACCGTCTCGCCCGTAGCGATTCCGGCTGTGGCGGCGGAAGCGGGATCGGGCGCGCCGGAAGTCGGCGGCGCGCCGGCCGCCCCGGTCGAGGCCCCTGCCGAGAAGAAGCGCGGTGATGAGTTGGCCGCCATCAGCCGGGACGACTACGTCTCGCCGCAGGGAGGTTCGGGGAGCAGCATCCGCGAAATGAGGCCGCGCGGGACGCTGGACAACGAGTCGCGTCAGGCTCGTCCGGCGCGTCCCAGCAAGTCCAAACGGGACATGCCGAACATCGCCGCTCCGCCGACGTATAAGCCTCCCAAGCGCCCCAAGCCGGCGCAGCGGGACGAGGCGCCGGCCCAGAAACCGGACATGCGGCTGACTCCCGATATTCTCGAGAGTCAGAGCCCGCTGGGCAGCCACATGCGGAAAGAGGGGCAGCCCGCCCGCCCGGATCGCCGGGGAGGCAAGCCGGGCAAGCCCCCGATCGACCTCCGCGAGGTGCGCCGCCGCGGTTTGGAGGGAGAGGAGGAGCCGGGCCGCAAGAAGAAGCGGGCCCGCGAGACCGCGGAAGAGACCGCCAAGGACCGCCGCCGCGCCATGCGCCGCCCGGGCCGCAGCCGCCGGAGCGGGCCGGTCGTGTACCAGACGGCGGCCGAAATCTCGCTGCCGATCACGGTCCGCGGCCTGTCGGAGGCGATGGGCCGTCCGGCCAAGGAACTGCTGAGCATCCTGTTCCAGCGCGGGGAAATGGCCAAAATCAACGACCAGCTCAGCGAAGAGACGGCGGTCGAACTCGCGCTGGAGCTCGGCGTCGATCTGGAAATCAAGCGCGGCCGCGATCTGGAACAGGAACTGGCCCAGCGGATCGAGGCCGACGAGACGGCCGAAGACGCGGCGCCGCGGCCTCCGATCGTCACGATCCTCGGCCACGTCGACCACGGGAAGACGTCGCTGTTGGACAAGATCCGCTCGGCGAGCGTCGCGGCGGGAGAGGCGGGAGGCATCACCCAGCACATCGCCTCGTACCAGGTCGAGCACGACGCAAAGAAAATCGCCTTCGTCGACACGCCCGGCCATGCCGCCTTCGGCGAGATGCGGGCCCGCGGGGCCAACGTGACCGACATCGTGGTGCTGGTGGTCGCCGCCGACGACGGCGTGATGCCGCAAACCGTCGAGTGCATCAGCCATGCCAAGGCCGCCGGAGTCCCGATCATCGTGGCGATGAACAAGATCGACCTGCCGGACGCCGATCAGCAACGGGTGCTGCAATCGCTCGCGGCGCACGACGTGTTGCCCGCCGAATGGGGCGGGGACGTGGAAGTCGTCCGCACTTCGGCCATGACCGGCCAAGGGCTGGACGATCTGCTCGAGACGATCCTGCTTACCGCGGAATTGCAGGACTACCGCACCGCCTGGGACGTCCCGGCGCTGGGAGTCTGCCTGGAGGCGTTCCGGGACGAGGGACGGGGCGTGGTCGCCTGGTTGATCGTGCAGGCGGGGACGCTGCGGCTGGGGGACGTCGTGCTCTGCGGACAAGCTTACGGCCGCATTCGCGCGATCTACGACGACCGCAACCAGGAGCTGCAGGAAGCCGGCCCCTCCACGCCCGTCAAGGTCGCGGGGCTGGACATCATCCCCAACGCCGGCGATCACTTCTTCGTGATGTCGGACATCGACGAAGCCCGCGAGTTGGCGGAAAGCCGCCGCGACCTCGGCCGGGCCGAAGTCCTCGCCGGAAAGGGACGCCCCCGCACGATGGAGGACATCCTCCAGGCGGCCCGCGGCGGTTCGGTCGAGGACCTGCCGCTGATCGTCAAGGCCGACACCCCCGGCTCGCTCGAGGCGCTGCGGGGCGAGATCGAGAAGTTCGAGCACCCCGAGGTCCGCGTCGAGATCGTGCACCAGGGGGTCGGCGGAGTGAACGAGAGCGACGTCACGCTGGCGAAGGCGTCGGGCGCGATCATCCTCGCGTTTCACGTCGTGCCGGAAGAGCGGGCCCGCCTGCTCGCCGAGCGGGAGGGGGTCGAAGTCCGCCGCTACGACATCATCTACGAGGTGACCGACCACATCAAGAACGCCCTCGAGGGGCTCCTCCAGCCGGAGCGCGTCGTCGTCCCCACCGGCCGGGCGCTCGTTCTGCAGACGTTCAGCATCAGCCGCTTCGGCACGATCGCCGGCTGCCGCGTCCTGAACGGCTCCATCGAACGCTCCAGCCGCGTCAACGTGATCCGCGATCAGACGGTCCTCAATAACTACGGCATCGCCTCGCTCCGCCGCGAGAAGGACGACGTCCGCGAGGTCGTCAACGGAATGGAGTGCGGCATCCGGTTGGAAGGATTCAACGACGTGAAGGAAGGGGACATCCTGGAAGCGTTCCGCATCGAGGAAAAGAAGCGGACGCTCGACTGAAACAGCGAACCGCCTTCCGCCGACTGCCCGACTGCCCGACTGCCTTCCGCCCCATGTCCCGCCGCACCCTCAAAGTCGCCGAGGCGATTCGCGAGACCGTCAGCACGGCCGTGCTGTTCGAGCTCCGCGATCCCCGCGTGCGAAACGTGACGGTGATCCGGGCGGAGGTGTCGCCGGATCTGCGGCACGCCAAGGTGTACGTCTCGGTGATGGGGGACGAAAAGGGGCAGTCCCTGTCGCTGCACGGACTCGAGTCGGCCCGGGGCTTCCTGCAGAAGAAAGTCGCCGACCGCCTGCAGACCCGCTATACTCCGCAGCTCGCGTTCGTGCTGGACGAAAGCGTGAAGAAGAGCGTCGAGGCCTCCCGCCTCATCCGGGAGGCGCTCGCCGAAGACGAAGACGGCCGGCCCGCGGCGGACGGTCCACCGGCCGACGCCCCACAGGAGAATTCACCGGAAGAAGAGGAAGACGGATCGCCATGACGCGGTGACCTCGCCTCGATCTTCCATCTTCGGTCCTCCATCTTCATCCTTTCATCTTTCCCCGCATGGCAGCCGCACAGAAACTCAAGGCCTCCGAGAAGCAGGCGCTGGCCCGCAAGCTGACGGTCCTGCTCAAGAAGGAATACAAGGGAGGCGCGCCCCGCGACGAACGGTCCGTGCTGGACACGGCGCTGTTCGCGATCTGCCTCGAAAACGCCTCGCACGCGGCTGCGGAGGCGTCGCTGGAACGGGTCGGCGAGCTGTTCCACGACCTGAACGAAGTCCGCGTCAGCTCGATCTCCGAGCTGGCGGAAGCGTTCCCGGGAATGCCCGATGCGGAATGGAAGGCGCTGCGGATGCGGTCCGTCCTCCAGCACGTGTTCGAGAAGCATTTCGCGTTCGATTTCGAGACGCTCCGCCGCAAGACCCACGAGGTCGCCGCCAAGCAATTGGAAAAAATCCGCGACCTGAGCCCCTTCGTGCGAAACCACGTGCTGCACGAGGTGCTCGACGCGCACGTCGTGCCCTTGGATGATGCGCAGCGGCGAGCGACGGTGTGGCTCGGCCTCGCCGCGCCCGGGGCGACGGTCGAGCAGATCTCGGAAGACCTCAAGCCGGCGATCCGCAAGGCGGATGCGCCCTTGTTCTGCCATTTGTTGCGGTGCCTCGCCACCGACGATCGCTTCGCCGGCGAGTTCCAGCACGTCGACAAACGCCCCCCCGAGGGAGGTTTCGACCCCCACACCGCGCCCGACCGGCTCGCCGCGCTGCTCGTGACCGCCGGCCCGGGCCGCAAGGGGACCGGCAACAAGCCGGCCTCCGCCAAATCGGAGAGCGCCAAGCAGAAATCGGCCAAACGCCCCACCGCCCGCGGCCGGAAGTGAGGGCGGCCACGCCTCCGCCGATCCCTCTTGGTGGGTCGGGGCGGCACACGTTAGAATCAGGAAGTCGTAGCGGGCGCTCGCGCTCGGCCTGTGCCCGGTCCCGGGGGTCGGCCCCATTCGTCTTGCGTAGGAGAGCGGTCGATGATCCGTGTGCCCGCCCTGTTCTCGAAGGCGGCTTGGGCGACCACCGCCGGCCTCGCCGGGTTCTTGTGGCTGGCGGCCGTTGCCGCCGCCGAACCGCCGGCGGCGCCTGAGCCGCCCCCCCTTCCCGCCACGGAGGCGGAGCCGCTCCGGCCGCTGCCCCCCTGGGCCGCGCCCGGCTTCCGCCTCCAGCCGGCGGACGACGAGGCGATCCCGCTCGACCCGCGCCGTCCGCGCACTCCGGCCGACGAGGCCCGCGTCCAGGCGACCGCGCTGTACATGAAAGCCCAGCTCCTGCAGTCGCGCGGCGACTTGCGCGCCGCGTACGAGACGTTCGAGAAGGCGCTCGAGCTCGACCCGGAATCGGCCGCGATCCGCCGGGCGCTGGTCCCACTCGCCTTCCGCATGAACCGCGAGGAAGATGCGGTCAAACACGCGCTGAAGGCGATCGAGCTCGATCCGACCGATCACGAAACGCTCCGCCGGCTCGGATTGCAGTTCGCGGCGCAAGGAAAACTCGACGAGGGGACCGGTCTGCTGGAGAAGGCCGCCGCCTCCCCCCGGCTGTCGAAGACGTCCCCCACGTACGTCTCGCTGATGCGCGAGCTGGGCATCCTGCACACCGCGACCGGCGATACGAACAAGGCCGGCGACGCCTTCGAAATCCTGCTCGACGCACTCCTCAACCCCGCCCGCTACGAGCTCGATCCCGACACCCTCGACACGCTCCAGGCGAACCAGGCCGCGACCTTCGAACGCATCGGCCAGGTGCTCCTCGAGGCCGACCGGCCCGATCGCGCGCTGGCCGCCTTCGAGCGGGCCGGCAAGCTCGGGCGCTGGGCCCCTGCCACGCTCGGCTTCCACCTCGCCGGCGTCCGCGAGCGGCAGGGCAAGCCCGACGAGGCGCTCGCCGAATTGCAGAAGTACTTCGACGCCCAGTTGCAATCGAAGGGTCGCGCCCCATACGAGCTGCTCGAAAAAATCCTGGCCGCGCAGAAGAAATCGGACGAACTGCTCCCGCGGATCGAGGCGCTCGCCGAAAAGGACCCGCACAACACCCGGCTGCAACTGTTCCTCGCCGACCAGTACCTCGCCGCGGACCGGCTCGACGACGCGGAGCAGACCTACCGGTCCGCTTCGAAGGGGTCTGCCGACGCGGAAGGACATCTCGGGTTGGCCGCGATCCATCGCCGTCGCAACCAGCCGGCCGAACTGCTCCAGGCGCTCGCCCAGGCGGTCCAGGGAAAGCGCAGCGGAGAGCATGCGGAGCGGCGGCTGGTCGAGGAGCTGGAAGCCGTCACCAAGGACGAGAAGCTGCTGGACTCGCTGATCGACGCGGGCCGCGAGCGGTCCCAGGGGGACGAGCCGAAGCTTGAACTGGCCGAAAGCCTGCTGCTCGCCAAGCTCGCCGCCGACGCCGAGCGCACCGACGCCGCGATCGAGTTCTTCCGGTTCGCGATGCCCCGCGCGGAGCCGCGGCGGCGAATCGCGATCCACAACGAGTTGGGAGGGACGCTGTTCGCCGCCAAGCGCTACGCCGAGGCGGCCGAAGCCTTCCGCGAGGGCGCTCGCGAGCCGCTGGTCGTCAACGACAAGCCCTTGCGGGCGGAGTTCCTGTTGAAGCTGTCGCGCTCGTCGGAGCTGGCCGCCGACTCCCAGGGCGCGCTGGACGCGATCCGCGAGGCGCGGAAGCTCCTGCCCGACAACCCGCTGCTGCACTTCGAGGAAGGCATGATCCATTATCGCGCCCGCGACTGGGACGACGCGATCCACGTCTTGCAAGAGGTGGTCGGCGGCTATCCGGACGATCCCGAAATCGCCAAGCGGGCGCTGTTCAGCATCTCGAACATCCACGTCGAGAAGGGAGAATTCGACAAGGGGGAGGCGATCCTCGAAAAGTTCCTCGCCGAGAACCCCGACGACCCCGGCGTGAACAACGACCTCGGCTACCTGTGGGCCGATCGCGACAAGAACCTCGACCGCGCCGAAAGGATGATCCGCAAGGCCCTCGCCGCGGAGCCGGACAACGCCGCCTATCTGGACAGCATGGGCTGGGTGCTGTACCGGCAAGGCAAGTTCGCCGAGGCGATCGAGCAACTCGAGAAGGCGGTCAGCGACCCGGCCGGTTCGGACGCGACGATCTGGGACCACTTGGGCGACGCCTATGAGAAGCTGGGCAACATCGACAAGGCCCGCCACGCCTGGGAAAAAGCGTTGGAAGAGGCCCGCGACGGCGGCCGCCCGGATGAAAAGCTCATCGAGAAGATTGAAACGAAACTGCGGCAGCGCGGCCGCGTCGAGCCGCCCGCCAAGGAGTAGGCAGTAGGCAGTAGGCAGTTCGCAACTCGTTGACGCTCGTTTGCCCCCCAACTACACTTACCTCATGCATGCCGTCGAGTTCATTGCCGAATTGGGTCCCGAGCGCGTCCTGACGATTCCGGAGGAGGCCGCAGCGCAGCTTCCGAAGGCCGGCCAGGTGAGGATCATCATTCTGTCGGCAGACGATCCTGAGGACGCCGAGTGGCGGATGGCAGCCTACGAGCAATTTCTGCGAGACGACTCTCCCGAAGACGACATCTACGACCCCGGCGGTTGATCTTGTTCGGTGAGCTTCATCTCTGCCGCTTCCCATTCACTTCTGGGGTCGCCAGCAAGACGAGGCCTGCGCTGGTGCTCTTCGAGCTCCAACAGGACGTGCTGATCTGCCGAGTCACTTCGGGTACGCACGCAAGTCCGCTCGATATCGCGCTCGTTGATTGGAAACATGCCGGTCTACTGAAACCATCGGTAGCGCGCCTGGACCGCCTTGTGACCGCCGAAAAGTCCATCTTAATCAAGCGATTGGGTCGGCTCAGCGCGCGAGACGAGAAGGCGGTCCGCGCCGCCTGGAACCAACACATGAAACTCTGATCGCATTCAACCCTCAACTCTCAACCCTCAACCAATGGCCGGACACTCCCACTGGGCCAACATCGCCCACAAGAAGGGCATCGTCGACAAGAAGAAGGGCAAGCTGTTCGGCAAGCTCAACCGGGCGATCATCGTCGCCGCCCAGCGCGGCGGCGACCCCGCCATGAACCTCGCTCTCCGCTATGCCATCGACAAGGCCCGCCAGGCGAGCATGCCCAAGGACAACATCGAGCGGGCCATCAAGAAGGGGACCGGCGAACTCGAAGGCGAAGCCTACGATAGCGTGATCTACGAAGGCTACGGACCCGGCGGCGTCGCCGTCCTGTGCGACATCCTCACCGACAACCGCAATCGCACCGCCGGCGAAATCCGCAAGATCTTCGAGATTCACGGCGGCAACCTCGGCGCCACGAACTGCGTCGCCTGGATGTTCGAGCGCAAGGGCATGTTTCTCGTCCCGGAGAGCGCGATCGAGGAGGACCGCCTGTTCGAGATCGCGCTCGAAGCCGGCGCGGAAGATGTCCGCGGCGAGGGAAACTCGTTCGAGGTCCGCTGCGCCCCGGAGAGCTTCCCGCAGGTGGAAGAGGCGCTCGCCGCGGCCGGTGTTTCCCCCGAAGTCGCCGAGATTTCCCGCGTCCCCGCGAACACGGTCGATCTCGACGCCGAGACCAGCCGCGCTGTGCTCAAGCTCGTCGAGGCGCTGGAAGATCAGGACGACGTGCAGAGCGTGACCGCGAACTTCAACATCCCCGACGAAGTCATGGCCGAAGTCGCCGGCCGGTGATGCGGTTGTGACGACCGCGGCAAACCCCTACAATCGGTTTCCGTCAACCCGCCGATCGGATCGGCGGCCGTTACGGGAATTCGCGCGACAGTCTGAACGGAGCACTCATGGCTAATTATCTCTTCACCAGCGAATCCGTCAGCATGGGACACCCGGACAAGGTGTCCGACCAGATCTCCGACGGAGTCCTCGACGCCCTGCTCGCGCAGGATCCCCGCTCCCGCGTCGCCTGCGAAACGCTGTGCACCACCGACCTCGTCGTGCTCGCCGGCGAAATCACCAGCCAGGCCGAGGTGGACTACGTCAAAGTCGCCCGCGATGTCGTCCGCGAAATCGGCTACACCAGCGACGACGTCGGCTTCAACGCCGATTCCTGCCGCGTGTTCCTCGCCCTCCACAGCCAGAGCGGCGACATCGCCCTGGGGGTCGATCGCGACGGGGCCGGCGACCAGGGGCTGATGTTCGGCTACGCCTGCGACCAGACCCCCGAGCTGATGCCGCTCCCCATCGCGCTCGCGCACCGCATCATCAACCGCCTCGCCGAGGTCCGCCTGAGCGGCGAGGTGAACTGGCTCCGCCCCGACAGCAAGAGCCAGGTGACGGTGGAATACGACGGTTGCCGTCCGCTGGCGATCGCCTCGGTCGTCGTTTCCACCCAGCACGCCAAGGGCATCTCCCAGGCCGACATCGCCGACTACGTGAGGGCCGAGGTCGTCGCCCCCTCCGTGCCGGCCGAACTGCTCTCCAAGGCCACCAAATACCACATCAACCCGACCGGCCAGTTCATCATCGGCGGCCCGCACGGCGACACGGGACTCACCGGCCGCAAGATCATCGTCGACACCTACGGCGGCTGGGGCCGGCACGGCGGCGGCGCCTTCAGCGGGAAGGACGCCACCAAGGTCGATCGCTCCGCCGCCTACATGGCCCGCTACGTGGCGAAGAACGTGGTCGCCGCCGGCCTTGCCTCCGAGTGCGAGGTGCAGCTCGCCTACGCGATCGGCGTCGCCGACCCGGTGAGCGTGCGGGTCGAGACGTACGGCACGAACGCGGTGGACGAAGAGCGGATCTCCGAGGCCGTCCGGGAGCTGTTCCCGCTCACGCCGCGGGGGATCATCGAGCACCTCCAGCTTCGCCGGCCGATCTTCCGCAAGACGGCCAGCGGGGGCCATTTCGGCCGCGAAGACGCCGACTTCACCTGGGAAGCGACCGACAAGGCGGCGGCCCTCCGCGAGCTGGCCGGCGCCGCCAGCCGGGCGGAGTCCGTCGCGGTCGCTGCCCGTTAGAGATGCGTCACGTCGAAAAACGTCGGGACGGAGATGCCGTCGCGCTGAGCGCGTTCGCCCTCGCATTCGCCGCCGCCCTGGTCCTCGCGGGGCGGCGACTCGCCGGCGGCTTCCCCGCTCCCGCTTCGGCTTTCCCCGCGGTCCTCGCGGCGCTGGCGGCTTGCGGCTTCGGCCTCGCGCTCGCGGCACGGCGTCCTCGCGGGCTGAGTCGCGTCGGCTGGGCGGTGCCCACCACCGCTCCCGAGGAGAGGTCCCGCCAGGCGTCGGTGGGCGCAGCTCCCCCTACGGACTTCGATCCGGCGATTTCCGCTGCCATCCTTCAAGTTCCCGCGCTGCTCGTCGGATTGGCCTTGATCCCCGCCCGGCAGGCAGGCGCGATCGCGGCGCTCGCGCTCCTCATCGTGCTGAGCGGCTATGCCGCCTGGCGACTGATGGGCGGATCCGGACTGCAAGTGCTCGCGCGCCGCATCCGCCGCGCGGCTGGGGCGAAACCACCGCGTGCCCCGGCCGTCGCCGGTCCCTCGCTCGCGGCGGAATTCAGCGAAGACCCGTCCCTCGTCCAATGGCTGCGGCGGCGGAGCGTGGACGGCGCGGAGCTGATCGAAGGCGGGCTCCGCGTCGAGTTCCGCGCCGGCCAGAAACAAACCTCGGTCCACGCTCCGTTCGTGCCGCCGCTGGCCGGGATCCCCGCTGTCGAATGTTGCGCCGCCGGCGGAGGGCCGTCGCTGCGGTTGAAGGTCGGCGCCGTCCACACCTGGGGCCTTCGCCTCGACGCGCGGCGGACCGAGGCGATCGAGGAGCCCGCCACTTCCCTCGTCCGGTTCAGCGCCCGGCTGGACGGCGCCCCCTGGGACGTTGCGACCGGCACGCCGCGACCCGCTGGAGGTCGAACGGATTGTCCCTGAAACTCGCCATGGCCCAGATTCGCACTGCCGGCGGGGCGCCGGATGCGAATCTCTCGCGCGCGTCGGCGGCGATCGCGGACGGGGCGGCGCGGGGGGCGAAGCTCGTCGTGTTGCCGGAGTGCCTTGATGTCGGCTGGACCGACCCCGCCTCCTGGGAGCTTGCGCAGCCGATTCCGGGGCCGCACTCCGACCGGCTCGCGGAGGCGGCGCGGCGCGCCGGAGTTTACGTCGTCGCGGGACTCGTCGAGCGCGCGGGCGAGCGGCTGTACAATTCCGCCGCGCTGATCGACCCGGACGGCGCGATTCGCCACGTCCACCGCAAGATCAACGAGCTGGACATCGCCCACGAGTTCTACGCGATCGGCGACCGGCTCGCCGTCGTCCGAACCGAACTCGGCGTGCTCGGCGTCGATATCTGTGCCGACAACCTTCCCGACTCGCTCGCGATCGGCCACGTGCTGGCGCGGATGGGAGCGCAGATCATCCTCTCTCCCTCCGCCTGGGCCGTGCCGGAGGAATACGACCACGCCCGCGAGCCGTACGGCGACCTGTGGCGCGAAGCGTACCGCGAGCTGGCCCGGCTGTACGACCTGCCGGTCGTCGGCGTCAGCAGCGTGGGGGAGATCCGCGGCGGAGCTTGGAAAGGCCGCAAGCTGATCGGCTGCTCGCTGGCGATTGGGGCCAACGGCGAAATTCTCGCGGAAGGGCCCTACGGCCCGGATGCCGAAGCGCTGCTCGTGGTCGAGATCGAGCTGCGGCGACCCGAAGCGCGCGGCACGCGGATCGCGGACGAATTACGGCGGCGCGGATACGCCGGGCCGTGAGCGGGGATCGACGCCGTTCGGCCGCTGTTCAACCGCCGCCAACGAGCACGCGGATGACCTCCGCGTTCGCCTCTGGGAAGTCGAGCGCGGCGAGCTCCGCGGCGTCCACCCAGCGGAAACCGGCGTGCTTCTCGCGGACGTCGAACGGGTCCGCGGGGCGGCATTTCCAGAACGCGAGGCGCAGCGCGCCGTGCGGATAGGCGTGCGACTTCTCCAGCAGCAGTTCGACCGGCACGACGGCGAGGCCGGTTTCTTCCAGACACTCGCGGACGGCGGCGTCGCGCGGCGATTCGCCCGGATCGCACTTCCCGCCGGGAAACTCGGCCCGGCCGGGAAGCGCGACGTCATCGCCGCGCACGCCGACGAGATACCGCCCGGCGTGCTCGACGGCCGCGATGGCGACCTGCGACATCATCGGGGAAGCGTCTGGGGACGCGTCGTTGGAAGTTTCCGTTGCGGCGGCTGATTGCGACCCGCGCCGGGGAACTTGACCTCGGTCCCCTTCGGCAACGCGAAGAACGCCATCCCGATCTGCGCCGCTTGTCCGCGGACGGCGACGTTCGGCTCCTCGACGCGGAACTCGACCCACTGCTTCTCCCCTTCCTTCTTGACTTCCCCCTGGGGCGTGCCGAACGGCGGGCCGGAGGTCGTGAACCCGAAGGCCGCCACGATCTCCTTGTCGAAGTCGATCTGCTTCTTCAGCTCCTCCGCGACCTGCTTGCCGGCGAACTGCTCCAGCGCCGCCGCGTCGGAAATCACGCGGCTGCCCGAAGATCGTAGCGGATCGACCGGCGATTTCGCGGTCAGCCGCCGCACGGTCTCGGCCGGCTTGGCCGGCTCGTCGGACTTGGCAGTCGGATCGACCGAATCGGGTTGCTCGGCGGCACGCAGCGTCGCCGCGAAAGCGACGGCCATCGACAGGACAGCGAACGAACGGGCGATCGGGTGCAACATCGCATCGGTTCCAGAGAATGGATACGGGGCCAGCGCGGGACGATGTTGCCCCGTCTCGCCAACTGAGACGATGAGCATGCGGTGAAGGTTCCCGGAAGAGGGATGACGGATTCGAAAAACCGCGTCGCCGGCGGAAACCACCGGGGGGCTTACGCCCCCCGCTCGCCTTTCATGCGCCGGCGTCCGGGGGCGGGGCGCCCATCGCGTGGAAACCGGCGTCCACGTGCAGGTTCTCGCCGGTGATCCCGCTGGCGAGGTCGCTCAAAAGGAACATTCCCGCCCGTCCGACTTCCTCATGCGTGATGTTCCGCCGCAAGGGCGACATGGCCGGGTAGATCTGCACCATCTTGTCGAAGTCGCCCACGGCGGACGAGCTGAGCGTCTTCAGCGGCCCGGCGGAGAGGGCGTTCACGCGGATCCCGCCCGGTCCCAGCTCGCTGGCGAGATAGGCGACGGCGCTCTCCAGCCCCGCCTTGCACAGGCCCATCACGTTGTAGCCGGGGATCACGCGCTCGCCGCCGAGATACGTCAGCGTGAGGATCGCCCCGCCGCTGGCGAGCAGGTCCTTGGCGCGGTGGGCGATCGCGAGCAGGCTGTAGACGCTGATCTCCATCGAGAGCTTGAAGCCGTCGCGGCTCACGGCGTGGACCGGGCCCTGCAAGTCGGCGAGCGGGGCGTAGGCGATCGAGTGCAGGACGAAATCGAGCGATCCCAAGTCGGCCTTCGCCCTGGCGAACACCGCGTCGAGGTCCGCGTCGTCGTTCACGTCGCAGGGGACGACGAACGCGGGATCGAACGGATCGACCACCTTGTGAACGCGGCGGGCCATCTTCGCCCGCTGAGGGTCGGCGTCGGGGAGGTGCGTGAACCCCATCCGCGCCCCCTGCGCGTGCAGCTCCTGCGCGATGTAGGCGGCGATCGACCGGTCGTTGGCGACCCCGAACACCAGCCCCGTCTTTCCGTCGAACAGACCCATGTAATCGGCTCCTGTGTGGTACATCGTGCGAGGCGACCGCTCAGAATACGTTTCGCCCCGGACCGCTTCAACCGACCGACCTGATCACGATTGCTCGGGTCGATCGTTCGGGGCGCCGGCGAGCTCCGCCAGCGCCTTCCCGACGGCGGCGATGACGCCGGGCCAATCGCCCCAGCGCTCCTGGCGGAACAGCCGCATCGTGGGGTACCAGGGGGAGTCGTCCCGCGCCAGGCCCCACCGCCAGTCGGGCGTGCGACACAGGAGCGTCCACACCGGCCGCCCCAGCGCCCCCGCCAGATGCGCCGCCGCCGTATCGACCGAGATCAACAGGTCGAGCCGGCGGAGCGCCGCCGCGGTGTCGCGGAAGTCCCGGAGCCGTCCGCCCAGGTCGATGACGAGTTCCGGTTGCGGAAGGACTTCAGCCAACTCGCGGAAGGCGTCGTTTCCCGCCTGCAGGCTGAAGAACTGAACGGCCGGCGTTTCGAGCAGCGGCGACAGATGCCGCGGCGGGCACGAACGCACGACGTCCCGCGCCTGCCGCGGGTTCCCCCGCCACACGATCCCCACGATCAGCCGGGGGTCGTCCGGCAAGCGCAGCAATTCGGCCAGTCCCTCGTCGATGCCAGTGGGCGGGCGAATGTAAGGCGTGTCCGCGGGGAGCGCGTCGAGCGTCGTCCCGAGGATCCCCGGCAGGCTCGCCAGCGGGATCCAGCGGTCGAACGCGGGGGGCGGCGTTCCGGCGACGATCAACTCGTCGATCCCCTCCAGGCCTTCGAACAACGTCGCCAATTCGGGCGGAGACTCGAAGACGATCCGCGCGTTCGCCCGCGCGCGGGCGGCCGGCAGAAACCGCGCGAACTGCAGCGCGTCGCCGAACCCCTGGTCGGCGTATACGAACAGCGTTCCCCCGGAGAGCGGCTCGCCGTTCCATTTTCGCGCGTCGGCGAATCGCGGCGGGACGCCGAGCGCCGCGTCGCGGCGTTCGTAACCCGGCCAGCCGGCGGCGTAGTCCCCCGCGAGCAAGTGCGTCGTCCCGAGGTTGAACTCGGCGAGCGGGAACTCCGGCCGCAGCGCGAGCGCGGCGCGGAACGCCTCGATCGCCTCGCCGAGCCGATGCTCCCCCCGCAAGGCCGTGCCGAGGTTGTTGAAGCCCTCGGCGTAATCGGGGCGGAGGGCGAGGGCGCGGCGGACCGCTGCCGTCGCTTCCGCGAGGCGGCCTTGCCGTTCGAGGACGTAGCTCAGGTTGTTGTGGATCTCGGCGAAGTCGGGGCGGGCTTCGAGGACGCCGCGGAACAGGTCGGCCGCCTCGTCGAGCCGCTCCCCGCGGGTGAGGACGTAGCCGAGCTCGACGCGGGTGTCGAGGTGCTCGTCGTCGAGGGCGAGCGCCTGGCGATAGGCGTCCGCCGCTTCGTCCCATCGCTCGGCTGCCTGGAGCGCGTTCCCAAGCGCGCGGCGGAGTTCGACGTCGTCCGGCGCGAGTTCGATCGCGTGGCGATAGCACTTCTCCGCGTCGGCGAAGAGTCGCCGACGCTCCATCAACCGGCCGAGGTTGACGAACGCCGGCACATATCGCGGGTCGGCCTCGATCGCGGCCTGGAACGCGCGGGCGGCCTCGGGCCAGCGTCCCGCCGCCTGCCAGGCGACGCCGAGGTTGTTTCGCACGTCGGCCCGCCGCGGATGCCGGCCGGCGACTTCGGCGAGGATCGCCGCGGTCTCGTCCGCCCGCCCCTGCTGCAGGACCGCCAGGCCGAGCAGATGGGCGGCGTCGCCGTCATCGTCCGCGTGTCGATCGAGGACGGCACGATACAGCGCCTCCGCCTCCGCGAGCCGTCCGGCGCGGTGCAGGGCGAGCGCTTCGGCGAGATCGTCGGGGGAGTCGTTCACGTGCGGTGGGAAGGCAAAGCGATCGATTCGGCAACGATTTCAGGCCCGGAGGGCCGTCCGGCAAGAGCCCCGTCCGTCAGGGCGGGGCCGTCGAGCGCACAGGCAATCGGAAGGTCCGAAGGACCGATAGGAGAGCGTGGAGCGTAGCATATTGTGGCGCGGCTGTCCGCGCCGCTACGATGCGCTCATGGTGGTTCCATTCGACCAATCGCGAGCCCGCGGGGCGCTCGCCGCGCTGCTCCTCGCCTGCGTCGCCGGGTGCGCGGAGGACTCCGTGCTCCCGCCCGGGCACGCGGAGCTGCGAAAGGCGCTGGGCGAGAACGGCATGGCGGCGATCGCGAGCGACGGCGGGCGGATCACGGTGGTCAGCCTCCGCGATGCGGGGATCCGCGACATCCGCCCGCTCGCCGGGCTGCCGCTCGTCGCGCTCGACCTGACCGGCCTGCCGGTCGCCGATCTCGCGCCGCTCGAGGGGATGCCGCTCGAAGAGCTGTTTCTGAACGACACGCCGGTCGCCGACCTGTCGCCGCTCGCCGGGATGCGGTTGCGACGATTGGAACTGAGAAACACCCGCGTGACCGACATCCGCCCGCTGGCGGGGATGCCGCTCGCGTCGCTCGATCTCTCCGGCACGCCGCTCGCGGACATCGAGGCGGCGAAGACATTTCGCGGGCTGGAGCGGTTGAACATCGCCGACACGGAAATCGCCGACCTCGCGCCGCTTACCGGCTTGTCGCTGAAGGAGCTGATCTTCACGCCGTCGCGGATCGAACGGGGGCTGGAGGCGATTCGCGGGATGGGTTCGCTCGAAGTCCTCGACGTCCGCCGCCGCGAGGGACAGCAACTCGCGCCGGCGGATTTCTGGGGGAGGCACGACGCCGGCGAATTCGCGGACTGAGTTCGCAAGTACGTCCCGCTGGCCCGGCGGGACGTCGCGTCGGCGGCCGACGCGCGGGCGCGCCGCCATCGTGTGTGCGAATTCTCAGCACGAAGTCACGAGGGAAACAGGAGCCGAGGGATTTATCCCCTCGGTGGGAACACGGTCGGATACAAGGGAATGCTCACGTTCCTCGTTGTGGTCGCCGCAAGACCACCGAGGGGATAAACCCCTCGGCTCAACGGCTCGACGCGAGATTCGCCCGTCGTGCGTCAAGCCGAATCGCGTGCGGCGCATGGAACAAGGACCACACGAATCGAAAGTCCCAGATCCTCCCAGCCACACGTCGCCGGATGATCTTGCCGCACGGCGGCGATGCACGTTGCGCGACGCGTCTTCCCGCTCCCAAGGTCCCGTCGGGCCGACGGGACCTACGGGATCCCCGGCCGCCCGAGCGCCGCGGAGAGGAAGTCGAACGCCTGGCGGGCGGCTTGCGGGGCCGCGTGGCCGTGGCGGCTGAGTTCGACGTGGACGCCGCCGGCGTAGCCGATCTCCGCGAGCGCCGCGAGCACCGGGGGAAAGTCGATCGTCCCCTCGCCGAACATCAGGTGCTCGTGGGTCCCCTTCTGCATGTCTTCGATGTGCACGTTCACGAGCCGGTCCTTCCAGCGGCGGACGTGCGCGGGAATCGGCTCGTCCTCGACGCAGTGCAGATGGCCGATGTCGAGCGTGAGGCCGAACAGCGGCCCCCGCGGGGGGGGCTGTGCCCACCGTTTTTCGTGAGTTGGATCGCCCTGATTGGTGGGCGCAGCCCACCCTGCGCGCTCGAGCAATCGCGCGTATTGTTCCATCGTCTCGATGAACATTCCCGGCTCCGGCTCGAAGGCGAGCGGGACGTTCTTTTCTCGCGCGCGTTCGAGCACCGCGCGGCAGCCTTCGACGAGCCGGGCGAACGCGCCCTCTTCCGGCGCGTCGTCCCGGAGCGTCCCCGACCAGAAAGAGAGGGCGTCGGCCCCGAGCGCGGCCGCGATGTCCACGCAGCGGCGGAGGAAATCGACGCGGCGCGCCCGCCCGGCGGGGTCGGCGGTCATCAGCGTCGGCTCGTGCTTCGCGCGCGGATCGAGCAGGAACCGGGCCCCCGTCTCGACGACGCACCGCAACCCGAGCGACGCGAGCAACTCCCGCATCCGCCCGACCTCTTCGTCGAGCCGCGGCGAATACGGATCGAGGCAATGATGATCGACCGTGATCGCGACGGAGCGATACCCGATCCCGGCCAGCAACGCGACCGCCTCCGCGGGACGATGATGCGGGAAGCCGTTGGTGTTGTAGCCCAGGAGCATTGGCGATCACGGCCGGCGGATCAGGATGGATATTCGCCCCGTCCATGATACGGCGATGGAGAGATCATCGAACAGGATTTCATCGCGGCGGATTCGATCGTTGCTCCCCCCACTCACGTGGGAGGCTCGCGACTCATGTGGGAGGCTCGCGACTCGCGTGGCTCGCGGATCACGATGCGTCGGCGAATCATTCCCGCTTTTCTTTGCGCTTCTTTGCGTCTTTGCGCCTTTGCGTCGAAAAAGATCGCGCGGGGGACGCGAGCGCGGCGTCAACGGCTGGCGGGGGCGATCGTCTGGACGAACTCGATGATGTCCGCGAGGGCCTGCGGGTCGAGCTCCTTTTCCAGGCCCTCCGGCATCAGCGAGAGGCCGTTCGAGGAGAGGACTTCGATTTCGCTGCGGAGGACCACGTCTTGTTTGCCCTCCGCCCGGCGGAGGGTGAGGCTCGTCGGGGTCTCCTCCGCGATGATCCCGGTGAGGAGCTTTCCCTGGTCGGTGACGACGGTGTAGGTGGCGAAGGCCGGCTGCGATTCGCGGTTGGGGTCGAGGATCGAAATCAAGAGGTCTTCCGGCGACTTGTTCTGTGTCGAGGCGAGGTCCGGGCCGACGTTGTTTCCCTCGTCCCCCACCTTGTGGCAGGTCGCGCAGTTCTTGACGAACAGCGCCCGGCCGCGCGCCGCGTCCCCCGCCGCGTCGAGCGCGGGGCGATGCTTGGCGACGACGTCGGCCCGGCGGGCGGTCGCGTCGCCGAGCACCTGGCGGGCGCGGGTGCGGACCGCGTCGTCCGGGTGATTGAGCAGCAGGTCGCGCTTGTCGCGGGGGATCTCGGCCGGCTGGACCGCTTGCGATCCGACCGCGGCGAGCAGCTTCTCCGCCCGGTCGCGGCGCTGGACGAGGGCGTCGAGCGCGTCGCCGCGGACAGTCGGGCTGAATTCCTTCCAGGCGGAAAGCAGCGCGTCCCCCACCCGCGGATCGGCATGGGCCGCGAGCGCGTCGACGGCGGCGCGCTGAAGCTCCTGCGGCGTCCGCGGCGTGAGCAGGCCGCGCAGCTCGTCGAGCGCGAGCTGCGGTTCCGCATAGGCGAGCAGGCCGATCGCTCCGCGGCGCTCGATGACGGAGCGGCCCTCGTCGGCCGCGGTCCTCGCGGCGTCGGCGAAGAGCGCCCGCACCTGCGCGCGGGTCCGCTCGTCGCTCGCGTTGCCGGCGAGCGAGGCGATCGCCGAGCTGCGTCGCTCCAGGCCGTCTCCCAGCGACTTCAGCACGGCCTGCTTGATCGCGGGACGCTCGGGGAGCGAGGCCACGGCGGCGAGCAGGGCGAGCGCCCGCGCGTCGTCCTTTCGCATTCCGGCGATGCGGGCCAGATCCGAAAGGACACTCGCCGCGTGACGTCGATCGAGAAATTCGTCGTCGGCGAGCAGCCGCAGCGCGAGTTCGGGGGCGGACTCGGCGACGGAGGTCATTGCGGCGGCGCGGATCGAACCGTCGCCGCCGTCGCGCCGCAGCAGCCCGGCGAGCGCGTCGCGCGTCTCGGTGGAATCGACCTCGCCCAGCGAGAAGGCGAGTTGCAGGCGGACGCGGTACGCCTCGTCGTTCGCGCGAGAGACCAGCGCCTTGCGCAGCTCGGCGGACGTCCGCGCCGGCCGCTCGCTGTGCCGCACCGCGTGCTCGCGGACGCCGGCATGATCGTCGCCGAGCGCTTCGATCACCACGTCCGCGTCGAGGGCGTCGAGTCCGTCGAGCGTCGCCAGCGCGTGCAGCCGGGCGAGCGGCGACTGCGATTCGGCAACGAGCTTCCGCAGCGCCGGGACGGCCGACTGGTCCCGTTGCTCGCGGATCAGCCGCTGGGCCGTCTCGCGGTTCCACGCATTCGGCGATTCGAGCTGCGCGACGAGCGCGGCGGCATCCATGTCGCCGAGCTTCGGCGGCGGTGCGAACTTCCAGCCGGGGGGCGCGAGGCGGTAGATGCGGCCGCGGTCGTCGCCGCTCTCCAGGTCGAGGTGACGCTTGATCTCCGGCGGGATCGAGTAGGGATGCTCGATCGTCTCGCGGTACATGTCGAGGACGTACAGCGTGCCATCGGGGGCGTTCACGAAGTTCACCGGGCGGAACCAGGTGTCGGTCGAGGCGACGAACTCGGCGCCCTCGTCGGCGCGGCGGGCGATGAACGTCGGGCCGTCGGGTTCGAGCGTCTTGCGGTGGACGAGGTTCCCGCCGACGTCGCCGACGAAGGCGTTGCCGCGGAACTCGGGGGGATACGCGCCGCCGCGGTAGACGGTGACGCCGGTCGCCGAGGTGAAGTAGCCGATCGGGTACTCGGGGCGCGAGCCGGTCCGCGCGCCGGGCTTGGCGACGAACTCCCACGTGCCGTCGGCCTTCCGGACAAGCTGATAGCCGGCGTCGGCGGCGCGCTGCTGCTGGCGGAGGATCCGCCACGGCTCGGAGGGGCTGCGGCGGAAGACGGGACCGGCGGGGCCGTCGGCGGCGATGCTCCGCACGGCGTTCGACACGCCGTAGTAGGGATTGCGTTCGAGATACCGCGCGTCGTACAGGACGTGCTGAATGTGGTTGCTGTTGCTCGACAGGAAGCGGTTGCCCCAGTCGTCGAACGAGTTGCCGAACTGGACGCCGCCGGAGATCGGTTCGAGCTTTTCGGTCGCGGGATCGAAGCGGAAGTCGCGCTTGCCGAGCGTGAGCAGCGGCTTTCCGCGATGGGACAGCTCGGCGCGGTTGGTGGCGCCGGCGGCGTAGATGCGGTTGTCGAGCCCCCATTTCAGGTTGTTGGCGAGGGCCTGCACGTTCTCACGGCCGAAGCCGGAATAGACGATCTCGCGGAGATCGGCCTTGCCATCGCCGTCGGTGTCCTTCAGGTAATACAGGTGCGGCGGGGCGAGGACGAACAGGCCGCCTTTGTAGCAGGCGACGCCGGTCGGCCAGCTCAGCTTGTCGGCGAAGAGGGCGCTCTTCTCGAACCGGCCGTCGCCGTCGGCGTCCTCGAGGAGGCGGACCGCGTCGGCGTCCTTTTTTCCGACGCGGTCGGTCTGAAACATGCCTTTCTCGTGGGAGAAGGGATAGCTCCGCATTTCGGCGACGTACAGGCGGCCGTTCTCGTCGAAGCAGGCGTCGACGGGATCGACGACGAGCGGCTCGCTCGCGACGAGCTCGAGGCGGAAGCCGTGCTCGACGTAAAACGTGCCGAGGGCCTTTTCGGGTTCGACGGGGGCGATTCGCGGGAGCTGGTCCGCGAGAGGACTCTTCCGTTCGGCGCCGTCGGCGCGGATCGCGCCGCGACCGGTCCCCAGGAACGACAGGACGGCGACGACGAGCGCGGCACGCGGAAGGCTGTGGATCATGCGGTCGATGATAGTCGCTCTCCCGAGCGATGCCTACCGCCTCGCAATGGCGGGGAAGCGGCAAGGTTCGACCGCCGAGGACGCGGAGGGCGCGGAGAAAGTTGGACGCACGGCTCCCCCCGCTCACGCGGGAGGCTCGCTGAGCCTGCGAGAATCGCGTCGCACGAAACCAGCACGAAGGCCGCTTCTCCCTCACCACCTCCGCGCCGGCAGTCGAAGGCGATCCTCGGCGAGCCGCGCGTATTCCGGTTTCAGCTCGATGCCCACGAAACGCCGGCCGTGGCGCTGGCAGACCTCTCCCACGGTCCCGGAGCCGAAGAACGGGTCGAGCACCAGATCGCCCGGCGACGATGCCGCCAGCACGCACGGTTCGACCAGCGCGGGAGGAAACGTCGCGAAATGGGCTTCGGCGTAAGGTTCGGTGTTCACCGACCAGACCGAGCGCCGGTTTCGAAGCCGGCCGTTGCCATCGACCGATTCCATGACTGCTTCCTGATCGTAGCAATAACGCTCCGATTTCGAGAATAAAAACACGTATTCGTGAGCGCGCGTCGGGCGGTCCTTGACCGATTCCGGCTGGCAATTCGGCTTGTTCCAGATGATGTCGGACCGCAGATACCAGCCGTCCTCCTGGAGCGCGAACGCCAACCGCCACGGGATGCCGATCAAGTCCTTCGGCTTCAGCCCCTGCGGCGTGGGCGGACGATAGCTCATGGCGCGGGCCGGGTTCTTGCGGTCGGTGGCGCGCCAGCGCCGATTGCCGCTCGTGAACGCATCGCCGATGTTGACCCACAGCGTCCCATCGTCCGCCAGTGTTCGTCGCACTTCCGCGAAGATCGCCCGGAGGTTCCGGAGGTATTCGCCAAGATCTTCTTCCGCTCCGATCTGCCCGTCGATCCCATAGTCGCGCAAGCCCCAGTAGGGGGGGCTGGTCACGCAGGTTCGAAAAGTGCGATCGCGGACGGCGCGGAGCACGCCGAGCGCATCGCCCACGATGATTTCGCCGCCGTCGCGGGCGAACTCCAGAAACCGTTGCCGTCGCGTTCCAGCCATGCGGAATTTCCGGCCTTGCGAAAGTAGAAATCCGTGCGGCTGATGATACTCGCTCACCCGAGTGATGCCTACCGCCGCGCAATGGCGGGGAAGCACCCGCTCCGCACGCGTGCCCATCCTGTCCGGTCGCGTCACTCGGGAACGTTGCTCGTCGGGCCGTTCAGGCCGGGCGGTCGCCGGGGTCGAGGCCGTGCTTCTTCAGCTTGCTGAAGTACGTGCTGCGGGGCATGCCGAGCAGGCGGGCGGCCTGGGCCTTGTTGCCGCCGCTCCGCTCCAAAGCGCGGAGCAGTTGCCGCCGCTCGTCGCCGGCGAACTGTCCGCCGCCGTTGGCCGTCGCGACGCTTGAGACCGGCATGGGCGAAGATGAGGAAGCGTCCGCCGGCTGCGGCTTCGCCTCGAGCGCCCGCCAGGCCGGGGCGGCGAGCCGGGCGAAATCGGCGGGCAGCTCCTTGAGCGTGATGCGGCCGTCCTCGGCGAGCACGACGGCGCGTTCGACCACGTTCTGCAGCTCGCGGACGTTGCCGGGCCAGGGGTGCCGCTCCAGCGCCGCGAGCGCCTCGTCGTCGATGTGGCTGATCCGCTTGTCGCTGCGGGCCGAGGCGCGGTTCACGAAGAACAGCGCCAGCTCGAGGATGTCTTCGTGCCGCTCGCGCAACGGCGGGAGCGTGACGCTGATCACGTTGAGGCGGTAGTACAGGTCCTCGCGGAAGCGTCCCTGGGTGATGAGGTTCTCGAGGTTCTGGTGGGTGGCGGTGATCAGCCGCACGTCGACGTGCACCGTCCGCGTGCCTCCCACCGGCTCGAAGCACCGCTCCTGCAGGACGCGGAGGAGCTTGATTTGGGTTTCGAGCGAGATGTCGCCGATCTCGTCGAGGAACAGCGTCCCGCCGTGCGCCATCTCGAACCGCCCGACCTTGTCGCGGTGGGCGCCGGTGAACGCCCCTTTGGCGTGGCCGAACAGCTCGCTCTCGAGCAGTCCCGGACTGAGCGATGCGCAATGGACGCGGATCATCGGGCCTTCGCGGCGGGGACTGTTGTCGTGGACGACCTGCGCGAGCAGCTCCTTGCCGGTGCCGCTCTCCCCGCGGACGAGCACGGTCGAGTCGCTCCCCGCGACCTTGCGGACCGTCTCCAGCACGACCCGGATCGCCGGGCTGTTTCCTTTGAGAGCGTCGCGGCGGAAGGCGGGCGGGGCGCCGGCGGGCGGCTCCGCGGCGGGGTCCTGCTGGCTGCTGGTGATTTCGGACTGGAGCATCGCGATCCGCCGCTGCTGCGTGGCGATCGTGTCCACCTTCAGCCGCAGCTCTTCGTTCAACCGCGTGACCTGCTGGTGCACCTTGGCGCTGTGCAGGGCGACGTTGGTGATCTGCCCCATGGCGTGCAGGAACGTGAGGTCTTCGGCGGTGAACGACGCGCCGTCGCTCTTGGTCCCGAGGACGACCAGCCCGGCGATCTCGCCGTCCGCTTCGAGCACGTGGATCAGGTCGGCGTGCAGCTCGCGGAGCAGTCCCTGCACGGCGGACATCGTGCTCCGCGTGTCCGGGTTGACCCGCTGCAGGCTGCCCCCCTGGCGGAGCGTGGCCCGGCACTCGCCGGAGATCGTCACCTGGAGCGGAAGGCTCTGCGTCCCCTGCGCCCCCACCAGTTGGAACGTCGCTTCGTCCGCGGTCTTGAGATACAGGGCCGCCTGTTCGACGCGGAGCACATCGCGGCAGGACGTGAGCATCCGCTGCGCCAGCGCCTCAGGTTCCGCGAGATGACCGACCGCCCGGTTGACGCGCTCGAGCGCCTGATCGAGCCGGTACTTCTCGCGGAAGAACCGCCGGTCCGTCGCCCGCTGGAACCAGTCCCGGAGCCACAACAAGAGCACGATCGACACCAGGAGCACCCCCGCCACGAGGAACGCCTGCTGAAACGACAGCGAGATGTTCAGGAGGTAGGCGCCGAGGCTGGCGAGCGCGATCGTCAGTCCAAAGGCCACGCTCAGCCCCCCGCTCGCCACGTAGTACAACATCCCTTTGCTGACGATCTGGTCCACGAGCATCAGCTTGTGGCGGACGATCCCCACGGCGTAGGCGAGCATGAACGACACGCTCGCCAGAAACATCGGCAGCCGCGCGCTCCCGAGCGCGAACCCCACCCGGTCGAAGTGGGCGAGGTACAGGGAATAGCCGACGGGGAGCGTCGCGATCAGCGCGGCCCAGAGGATCCATTTCACCTGATTGCGCTCGACGGGGTTGCGGGTGGTGAAGAAGCTGTCCACAAGCGCCCACAGCGTCGCCAGGAAATAGGCCGCCGCCAGCGCGAGATATGCGTAGATCCCCTGCCGCAGCGCGTCGAGCGCCGCGACCATCTGCTCGGCGTGCCGGGCGGCCGTCTCGCCGGCATTCAACCACCGGAAGTATCCGTGCATGGCGAGCACCGCCGCCGCGGAGAGGGCCGGCATGGTGTACAACGCCGCGACCGTCGCCCGTGGATGACGGACCGCCATCGTCTTGGGGCGCGGATAGCACATGAAGAAGTGCAGCGTGACGGCCGGCAGCAGGAACGCGCAGACCACGAAGGGGGCATTCAGCACGAAGGTGCCGGCCGCCATCCACCAGTGGAACCCCCCGACGAACGCCCCCGTCGAGACCACGCACATCGCGTAGAACAGCCGCGCCGGCCGGTCGAACGGCCGGTGCCAGAACGCCAGCGTCGCTAGGGACAGAATCCCGAGTTGCAGCACGAACCACACGAACGAGGTCAGCAGCTCGATCGGAGGCAACGACTGGATCCGCAGGTAACTGCGGATCGGCGCCGCGATCCCCGGCCGGCGGAATTCGATCTCGACCCACCGGCTGCCGTCGCGGTACTCGACCAGCGACGGCACCCCCTCCAGTTCGAGCGGATCGGTCCCCGGCTCGAGGGTCCCTCCCGGCGGGGCCTTGGCATTCCGCAGCGCGGCGATCGCGTTCGTGAAGTCGGGGAAGTCATGCACCGGCAGCTCGCCGACGCGCTGCAGCACGTCCGGCCGACGCCCAGCGGCCGAATCGCCGGCGGTCGGCAGCGTCCCTTTGCAGTCCTGATCGGCGTCCAGACCGGGGGTAGCTCGAATCAGCACGCCGGGAGGCCGCCCCGCCTGCGAGTTGGGGGGCAATTCGGCCAGCGCCGGGAGATCCCCGTCCACGAGCAGCGCCCGGAGTCGGATGTCGGGACTCGTGGCGGCGTAACCGAGCATCACGATCGCGTACCCGACCGTCGCGACACCTAGTCCGCCCAGAATCCACTTGCCACGTTCGCGGATGGTGTCCATGCTGTTTCCGCAATGATCCGCGCATGAGTTGATTCGGCGCGCCGAACATCGTTGACGAATAGCCGATCGGCGCCGAAAACTCAATGTTCGGCGCTGAAATTTGCCGCCGACTTCAGCGCCGAAGCGATTGTGTCGAACCGGGATCCGTCCTGGCAAATATATCGTAAGTAACGTTTAGAACGTGGTATACGTCGTTGTTGATCAAAAGCTCGGCAGTTCGGCGCTTCTCTCTGGCACGAGTTCTGCATATGTCACCTTCCGTTCTCGTGGCACGACACGGTGGTTTGGCGGCGGGGACACTGGAGAGAAGCAAAGGAAGCCGGTTCCGGCGCCTGGCCGGAACGGTACGGAGACCCAGCCTGATCCTCGAGAAGGCACACGGACGCGGACGACTCGGCGCAGACAGTCCCCTGATTGCAGCCTGACCCACTCTGCCATCAGTTCCCCAATCGCGAATGCTTGCGCCGAATCGCGTCCGGGTCGCCTTCTCGAGGATCTCGTTTTTTGCGCTCGCCCGCTGCGGCGGAGCGAAGCCCTCATCGAGCCATCCGGGACGTCACGGAGGAAACCCCGGCTCGATGGGGGTCTCGCCCCGCCTCTACTTTCTTGCGCCGGCGACCTCTTGCGTTTTCCCACCGACCCGGACGCTCATAGCGTCCAGGTCGGTTCGATGGTGCGGGGATTTGCCCGGTCGCATCCCCGACCGGTCCTCGATAGAATCGAGGGGATGAGCGCCGACCTTCTGTCCCGGCTGGTGGAAGACCTTCGCGACGGCGAACTGGACGTCGCCGAGGCGGTGGAGACGCTCCGCGCGCTCGCGCTGCCGGCGACGGTCCGCACGCCAGAGGCGGCGATCGACCTCGACCGCCGGCGTCGTTGCGGGTTTCCCGAGGTCGTGTACTGCGAAGGCAAGACGCCCCAAGCGGTCGTCGAGATTTTCGCCCTGCAATGCGAGCACGGCGAGACGCCGTTCGGCACGCGCGCGTCGCCGGAACAGGCGGCCGTGCTGCTCGAGCGGTTTCCGAACGCGATCCATAATCGACTCGCGCGGACGGTGCGACTGCCTGGTCGGGCCGACGGGCTGCGAGAGCAAGTCGGGCGGGCGCCGGTCATCACGGCCGGGACGAGCGACCGCCCGGTCGCCGAGGAGGCGCTCGAGACGCTGCGGTGGATGAACGTCGGCACGGAATTGATCGTGGATGTCGGCGTGGCGGGACCGCAGCGGCTGCACGAAGTCCGTTCCCTGTTCGAAGGCTCGGACGCGGTGGTCGTGGTGGCCGGGATGGAGGGGGCGCTCCCTTCTGTGGTGGGAGGTTTCGTCGATTGCCCGGTGATCGCGGTCCCCACGAGCGTCGGCTACGGGGCGAGCTTCGGCGGGATCGGCGCGCTGCTGGGGATGCTCACGAGCTGCGCCGCGAACGTGAGCGTGGTGAACATCGACGCCGGATTCAAGGGGGGATACGTGGCGGGACTGATTGCGCGGCAGAAGGCAGTAGGCAGAAGGCAGTAGGCAGAAGGCAGTAGGCAGAAGGCAGTAGGCAGAAGGCAGAAGGCAGAAGGCAGTAGGCAGAAGGCGAGGCTCGATTGGGCCGCGCGCTGCTCAAC
>JBBDNU010000050.1:0-6570 GCA_040877365.1 Planctomycetales bacterium | reverse complement strand
ACCGCCGACCAACCGCCGACGCTGGGGGAGAAGCCGGTGTTCGTGGTGCCGGAGTGACACCGCCGCACCCCCGCGGCCTCCGGTCTCCCCGACGAAATTCCGTCCCCCGCTTGCTTCCGCGGCCCGTCCCGCCGACAATTGGTCGTGATGATCGACCGGCCGCTCACGGGGGGAACATGAACGATTCGGCTACGGGCGGACTCGAAGCCCTGCACCGGCTGCACGTCCGGCTGCAGGACGTCCGCGACGCGCTGGCCCGCGGCCCGCGCCAGGTGGAGATCCGCAAGCGGCAGGTATCCGCCCGCGAAGACGAGCTCAAGAACCTCGAAGCGCAGTTGAAGCAGCTCCGGATGGCGGTGGACGGCAAGTCGCTGCAGTTGAAATCGAACGAGGCCAAGATCACCGACCTGCGGGCGAAGCTCAACGCCGCTTCCTCCAACCGCGAGTACGACATCCTCCGCTCGCAGATCGACGCCGACAGCATGGCCAACAGCGTCCTCGAGGACGAGATCCTCGAAGGGCTGGAAAAGGTGGACGGCAAGCAGCAGGAACTCGGCCGGAAGAAGGTCGAGCTGGACCTGGCCCGCAAGGAGCAAGAGCGCGTCGCGGGGGAAGTCGCGGCGGCGGAGGCCGGGCTGCGGCAGGATCTCGAGCGGCTCGAAGCGGAAGTGAAGCAGGCGGAGGTCGGGCTGCCGGGCACGGTCATGGAATCGTACCGCCGGCTGGTCCAGGCGCACGGTCCGGGAGCGCTGGCGGCGGTGCGGGGCGGCGTGTGCACGGCCTGCAACATGAGTCTGCTCCCCCAGTCGCGGGTCGAGTTGAACTCGGGAAAGACCGTGCTCTGCAAGTCGTGCGGCCGTCTGTTGTACGTTTCCGCAGGGGCCTGAGCGCGTTGCGAGAAGGCAACGCAATCCCGCGGGGACGTCGCGATTCCGACACGGTCGCCGGGCCGCGTTCCGCGTCGCCGCAGAGCGGCGCGCCGCGCTAACTCCGCCGTGCGCAGCGGTTAGGGTGTGGGCCGCCGTCGGGCAGCGCGCGTTCAGCCGCGCGTCCGGCCCGCCGTTTGCGTTCGCCGTCCCATCCGGCGGGCGCGCCCCGCATCCATCCCTGCGACACCCGAACGGGCATGGGACGACGATGGGAAAACGAGAGCGGCTGGCGGTCGAGGAGCGGCGCGGCGTCACCTTTCTGGACTTTGGCGACATGGAGATTTGGGACGGGGCCGACCTGTGCCTCCTCCGCGACACCCTCGCCCGCCTCATCCAGCAGAAGCGCCGCGCGATCGGCATCGACATGAGCCACGTGATGTACGTCCCCAGCGGGTTCTTCGGCATGCTGCTCGACTTCCGCGACAAGGGCGCGACCCTGTACGTGGACGGCGTGACGGGGCACGTGCGGAACATGCTCTGGTTCCGCCAGTTCTTCGAGCCGCACGATGAAGACGGCCGCTGGCTCCTCCGGGGCGAGCCGAAGCAGGTCCCCGCTCCGCCGCCGCTCCGGCCGGACCGCGCCGGCGAATGGCCGCAACTCGAGCGCCCGCCGCTTCCGGCGTCGCCCAACAACGACCGGCAGACGGTCCCCGTCGACTGATCGGGTATTTCGCCTTTTCGCCCGCGAACTGATATACTCCTTCCGGGACGCATTCTCGGGGGCGGCGAAGAGGGCGGGACGGTGGATCCGTACGATTTCGAATCCCGGCTGGCGCGGCCGGTCCGGCTCAAGCGGCAGGAGCTCGAGCAGAACGACCGGCTCAAGCACGTCATCTTCTCCGCCCAGTTCGACCGCGAGCTGCTCGAGTATCTCGAGAGCGTGGCCGACATGGTCCGCCTGCTCGCCAAGTCGAAGGACGGCAGCGAGTTCCTGGCGAGCCTGCTGCACCACAAGCGGGCCATGCTGTACTTCACGCAGCCCTCGACGCGGACGTTCCTGTCGTTCATGGCGGCCTGCCAGATCCTCGGGGTCACGTGCAACGAGGTCCGCGACCCGGCGGTGTCGTCCGAGGCGAAGGGGGAATCGCCGTTCGATTCCATCCGCGTGTTCAGCAGCTACTTCGACGTGATCATCATGCGGAGCGTGGTGGCGAACTTCGCCGAGTGCTGCGCCTACCTGATGAACGACCTCGACGAGTTCAACCAGCGGAGCGTGCCGATCGTCAACGGCGGGTCGGGGGCCGACCAGCACCCCACGCAGGCGCTGCTCGACGTCTACACCATCCAGCGCACGTTCCAGTTCATCGACCCCAAGGACTCCTCGCGGTGGACGCGGTTCGACGAATTGCGGCAGAAGCACCCGGAGCTGACCCGCGGGCTGGACGGCAAAGTGTACGGCTTCTGCGGCGACATCGGCCGCGGCCGAACCGTCCGCTCGCTCGCCGAGTTGCTCGCCCTGTACGACGACGCGACGATGGTGTTCATCGCCCCCGAGCACCCGCGGCTGCAGCTCGGAAACGACCTGCGGACGCGACTGCTCGAACTCGGGGTGAAGTTCCACGAGGTCCCCTCGTTCGACGCCCGCATCGACGGCCGTCCCGCGATCGAGATGCTCGATTGCCTGTACATGACCCGCATTCAGGCGGAGCACGACACGGTCGAAGACCGGGCGACGTTCGGTCGAATCGACTTCCAGCAATACCACCTCACGCGCCAGCTCGTCGCGCGGATGAAGGACTACGCCCCGATCCTGCACCCGTTCCCCCGCGTGGGCGAGATCCCCTACGAAATCGACACCGACCCGCGGGCGATGTATTTCCGCCAGGCCCGCAACGGCATGTGGATCCGGGCGGCGCTGCTGGCGTACCTGTTCGACGTGGACGGCAAGATCGCCAACCACTATCGGAAGGCGTTCGCCGAGTTTCATCATTACAACGTGGTGTGACTCGGCTCGACACGACCGCCGCCTGGAGAAATTCATGCCCGCCTTTCGAGTCGCCTGTCTGTTGAGCGCGGCGGTCCTGGCTTTCGCCCCCGGCTGCGGGGCGGCCGAGGAGGACCGTCAGGCGGACGCCTCCGCCGTCGGGACGCTGGAGTACCGCCCCGCGGAGCGCGGCGACTGGCCGTGGTGGCGGGGACCGCACCGCGACAATGCGGCCCCCGGCGAGCGCGTGCCGGTCGAGTGGAGCGACACGAAGAACGTCGTCTGGAAGGCGCCGGTGCCGGGCCGCGGGCACGCTTCGCCGTGCGTGGTGAAGGACCGCGTCGTCCTGGCGACCGCCGACGAGGAGCGCGAGATTCAGGGGGTCGTCGCGTTCGATCGCGCGACCGGCCGGCAGTCGTGGCGGAGCGACCTCCACCGGGGCGGATTCGACGGCGAACTGCACCGCAAGAACACGCAGGCCTCGCCGACCGTCGCCTCCGACGGCGAGCGGTTCTTCGCCGCGTTCCTCAATGCGGGCAACGTGATCCTGACGGCGCTCGATTTCGACGGCAAGCAACTGTGGCAGACGACCGTCGAGGAGGACTTCGACTCTTACTACGGCTACTCCGCCTCGCCGACCATCCACGGCAACTACGTGATCGTGGCCGCCGACCATCAGGGGGGCGGCTGCCTCGCGGCGGTCGATCGCCGGTCCGGCGAAATCGCCTGGAAGACGAACCGTCCCGCGGAAGTCACCTACGCCTCGCCGATCGTGCTCGCGCTCGACGGCCGCGACCAGTTGCCGATCGCCGGGGCGAACCGGGTTGCGTCGTACGATCCCGCGACCGGCAAGCAGCTCTGGTCGGTCGCGGGGACCACCAAGGCCTGCGTGGGGACCGCGGTGCAGGCGGGGGACCTCGTGTTCGCCAGCGGCGGGTATCCCGGCAAGGAGACGGTCTGCATGCGGGCCGACGGCTCCGGCGAAGTCGTGTGGCGGAACGGCGTGAAGGCCTACGTCCCCTCGATGCTCGTCCGCGACGGCTGCGCCTACCTCGTCACCGACAATGGCGTGCTCTACTGCTGGGACGCCGAGACCGGAAAGGAGCACTGGAAACAACGGCTCGGCGGCGGCGACGTGAGCGCCTCGCCGGTCCTCGCCGGGGAGCACATTCACGTCTCGAACGAAGCCGGCACGACCTTCGTGATCAAGCCCGGCCCCGCGCGGTTCGAACTCGTCGCGCAGAACCAGCTCGGCGACGAGGCGTTCGCCACGCCGGCAGTCTGCGGGGACCGCATCTATCTCCGCGTCGCGGACGGCTCGACCGGGAGGCGGCAGGAATCTCTGTATTGCATCGGGAGCGCGCCGGCCGAATAGCGCGCCATGTGAAGGAGGCATGATGTCCGAGCACCCTGCCATCCGGCTCGACCAGTTCCTGAAGCGGGCCACGCTCGTCGCCAGCGGCGGCGAAGCGAAGGTGCTGATCCAGGCGGGAGAAGTCCGCGTCAACGGAGAAGTCGAAACCCGCCGCGGCCGCAAGCTCGCCCCCGGGGACGTCGTCGAGTTCGGCGGCGAAACGCTGATCGTGACGCCGGCATTGGAGGAGGAGTGACCGTGGTCCCGAATCCGCACGGCGGTCGTTGACGCGACGGCTGCCGGCCGCCAGAATCTTGCGGACTCGACCTTTCGACTCTTCGCCCCTCGCAGGGAGCGCGCCGCGTCATGACGGAGCCGGGCTTCGACCGCATCGTTCTGCAGGATTGCATCGCGGGAATGGGGGAGCTGCCGGCGGGCTGCATCGACCTGGCCTTCGCCGATCCGCCGTTCAACATCGGCTACGAGTACGACGTCTACGACGACCGCCGCGCCGCCGAGGAGTATCTCGACTGGAGCCGCCGCTGGATGGGCGCGGTCGTCCGCGTGCTGAAGCCCGAGGGGACGTTCTGGCTGGCGATCGGCGACGAGTTCGCCGCCGAGCTCAAGGTGATGCTCACCCGCGAGCTGGGGATGACCTGCCGGAGCTGGGTCGTCTGGTACTACACCTTCGGCGTGAACTGCAAGTACAAATTCAGCCGCTCGCACGCGCACCTGTTCCACATGGTGAAGGACGCCGAGCGGTTCACGTTCAATGCGGACGATCCGGAGATCCGCATCCCCTCCGCCCGGCAGCTCGTGTATGGCGACAAGCGGGCGAACCCGCAGGGACGGCTCCCCGATGACACGTGGATCCTCCGCCCGCAGGACGCCCCCGACAGCTTCCGCCCCGACGAGGACACGTGGTACTTCCCCCGCGTGAACGGCACGTTCAAGGAGCGGAAGGGATGGCACGGCTGCCAGATGCCCGAGCAGCTTCTGGGCCGGATCATCCGCGCCTGCTCGCGCCCCGGCGAGGTCGTGCTCGATCCGTTCACGGGGAGCGGCACGACGCTCGCCGTCGCCCGCAAGCTCGGGCGGGGGTTTCTCGGGTTCGAGCTGTCGCCGGAGTATGCCCAGCGGGCGCAGGAGCGCGTCGACAACGCCCGCGCGGGGCAATCGCTCGACGGCGCGGCGGACCCGCTCCGCAGCGCGCCTTCGACTGCGAACGGGATCCGGCTCGATGAGCGGAAGCCGCGGCGGAGGTTCGTGCGCAAGCCGCAGTGAATGGCCGCGAAACCGCAAGCGGGAGAATCGACGATCAATCGGGGAACTCGTTGCCGACTTTGCGGGCCCGTTGGGGCTTGTCGAGGTCGATCCCCAGCGCGAGGCCGGTTTCGACGAGCACGTTCCAGCCGGCCGCCAGTTGCACGAACGGCGCGAGGTCTCCCGCGTCGGGAATGCGGACCGTCGGGAACCGGGTGTCGCGCGCGGCGATGGCGATGATTTCCATGCCGACCCCCTTCCGCAGCACGTCGTCGAACTTCTCCTCGGACTCTGCGTAGGGATCGACCCACAGCAGCACGTCGCCGGCATTCATCACCTCTTCGACCCCGTGGACCGCGTAGGTCCCTTCGAGGAAATCGGCAGGCTTGCGGGTGATCTCATTCGTCTTGAGCGTGAGTTCCTCGGCGACGCCGTCGTTGCGGCCGGCCCAGTAGATCGTGCCGGCCCGCGCGATCCGCGCGACCAATTGCGGGTCGATGCTCGACGTGAGCGCGTCGCGAAATTTCTCGGCGAGATCGGCCAGGCGCTCCGCGAGCGCCGGTTCGCCCGCCGCGTGTTCGAGCAGCGCCCTGTAGAACAGCGCCTGCTCGACGACGCTCTTCGTCGCGGCGACCGCCCCCTCGGGACCGCAGGAGAGCACCCAGCCCCGGTCGGCGAGCGATTCGAGCTTCGACCCGGCGAACGCGGTGAGACTGTATCGCCGCCCGTGTCCGGCATCTTTCAGCCGCGTGAACAACCGGATGACCTCGGCCGTCCGGCCGGAGTTCGAGCAAGCGCACACGGCCCAGCTGGCGAGATCGTATTCCTGCGCCTGCCGGCCCGCTTCGGTCGCGAGCGCGAGCGGCCAGCCTTTCCGCCGGGCGTGGGCGATGACGCTCTTGGCGGGAAACAGCCGGCTCGAGCCTTCGCCGGTCAGGAGCAGCTTTCCGGCCGCGGCGATCTCACGGGCGGCGTCGCGCCCCTGGCCGCAATCGAAGCGGGCGATGATCTCGGGCGTTTCGAGCATGTCCCGCGTGAGGCCGAAGCGGGCGTAGCGATCGTCGTCGTTCATGGTTGAGAGTTGAGAGTTGAGAGTTGAG
>JBBDNU010000049.1:12567-34762 GCA_040877365.1 Planctomycetales bacterium | reverse complement strand
GCAGCGGAAGCGGCAAGCCCTCGACGAATACCTCGCGGGCCTGAGCGTCGAGTGATTTCCGTTGAGCCCCCGTCCGCAGCCGAGGCCTAACGGACCGAGCGCGCCGGCGGGCCGCTGTGGGGGTGGTCGAGCACGGAGCGGACGCGATCCGGCAGCCTGCGGGTGCGCGGTCGGGCGGAGCCTGCTTCTATGCTCAGGGGCGCGCCGCATCCAGTTTGCCGAGGGTCCAGCGGAGGTAGGATTCGAGGAACGGGTCGAGGTCGCCGCCCAGGACGGAGTCGGGGTTGCCCGCCTTGTGGCCGGTGCGGGCGTCCTTGACGTAGCGTTCCGGGTGCAGGACGTAGGTACGGACGGTTTCGCCGCCGAAGCCGATCTTCCCCTTCTGTCCGCGGCGGGCGGCGATCTCGGCGTCGCGCCGTTCCTGCTCGATGCGGTACAGCTTGGCGGCGAGCATCTTCCGCGCCTGGGCGCGGTTCTTGTGCTGGCTCCTTTCGTTCTGGCACTGCACGACGACGTTCGTCGGCAGGTGCGTGAGGCGGATGGCCGAGTCGGTCTTGTTGACGTGCTGCCCCCCCGCGCCTCCCGCGCGGTACGTGTCCTCTCGGACCTCCTTGTCCCAGTTGATCTGGATGTCGATGTCCTCCCCCACGTCGGGGGTGACGTCGAGGGCCGCGAACGAGGTCTGCCGGCGGCCGGCCGAGTCGAACGGGCTGATGCGGATCAGCCGGTGATTGCCGGTCTCTCCCTTGAGATAGCCGTAGGCGTAATCTCCCTTGATCTGCACGGTGGCGTTGCGGATGCCGGCCTCCTCGGCGTCGGAGCGCTCGACGATCTCGGCGGAAAGTCCGCGCTGCTCCGCCCAGCGAAGGTACATGCGGAGGAGCATCTCGGCCCAGTCGGAGGAGTCGGTCCCCCCCTCCCCCGCCTGGATCGTGACGAAGGCGTCGCAGCCGTCCTCGGGGCGGGACATCGTCGCCTGCAGCTCGGCCGCGTCGAGCCGGGCCTCGACCTGCTGCTGCATCGCGCGGAGCTCGTTCTCCGTCTCGCCGGAGTCGTCCTCGTCGGTGAGCTCCATGAGCGCAACGAGATCGTCTCCCGCGGCTGCGAGTTCCGCCAGCGGCTCCGCCTGGAGCTTGGTGCGCCGCAACTCGGCGACCAGCTCATTGGCCCGCTCGGGACTGTCCCAGAAGCCGGGCTCGGCCATCCTGGCGTTGATTTCGTCGATGCGGGACCGCTTGCCGTCCAAGTCAAAGAGAGTCCTTGAGATGGAGGATGCGGTCGATCAGCGTCTGACAGGAGTCGCGGAGTTCGGGGTCCATGGTCGTGAGTTGCGAGTGACGAGTTACGAGAAATCCGAATGACCAAATCCCAATGACCAATGACTAAACGTGGCGGGCAAGTCCATTGGTCATTGGGACTTGGTCATTGGGACTTTCCCTGCCGACCGCCTTCCGCCTGCCGCAGCCCGATCCCCGAGTACAGAAACCCGGCCGCTTGCAGTTTCGCCGGGTCGTACAGGTTGCGGCCGTCGAAGATCGCCGGGTGCTTCATCTTGCATTTCATGTAGTCGAAATCGGGGTTGCGGAACTCGGCCCATTCGGTGGCGATCGCCAGGGCGTCGGCGCCCTCGAGCGCGTCGTAATGATGCTCGCAATACACAAGCCGATCGCCGTGGATCGCCCGGACGTTGTCGTGGGCGACGGGATCGCGAACGCGGACCGCGGCGCCCGCGGCGAGCAGCTTGTCGATCAGCACCAGCGACGGCGCCTCGCGGACGTCGTCGGTCCGCGGCTTGAAGGACAATCCCCAGACGGCGACGGTTCGCCCGGAAAAATCGCCGCCGAAGTGGGCGGAGAGCTTTTCGAACAGCACGTTCTTCTGGGCGTCGTTGACGGCATCGACGGCGGCGAGCACGCGCGGCTCGAGTTCCTTGTCGCGGGCGGCGTGCATCAAGGCCCGCACGTCCTTGGGAAAGCACGACCCGCCGTACCCCACCCCGGGAAACAGGAACGCGAAGCCGATCCGCTGATCGTGGCCGATGCCCCGGCGGACATCGTTGATGTCGGCCCCCACCCGCTCGCAGAGGTTGGCCATCTCGTTGATGAAGCTGATCTTGGTGGCGAGCATGCAATTGGCGACGTACTTCGTCATCTCGGCGCTTTCGAGGTCCATCACGAGGAATGGGTTCTCGGTGCGGAGAAACGGCAGGTACAACTCGCGAAGCAGTTCCGCCGTCTCCGGCCGCGTCACGCCGACCACGACGCGGTCCGGCTTGGTGAAGTCGTCGATGGCGGCCCCCTCCTTGAGGAACTCCGGGTTCGAGGCGACCTCGACCGTCTGTCCCGTGGCCTCGCCCAGCCGCTGGGCGATCTGCCGGTTCGTGCCGACGGGGACGGTGCTCTTGGTGACGACGACCGCCTTCGGCCCGAGCCGCGGGGCGAGCGCGTCGACGACGTTCCACAGCCCCGCGAGGTCGGCCGAGCCGTCGTCGCCCTGCGGGGTGCCGACGGCGATGAACACGCAGCGGGCCTTGGGAATCGCCTCGTCGTAGTCGGTGGTGAATTTCAGGCGTCCGGCGCGAGCGTTCTGCTGGACCAGCTCGGCCAGTCCCGGCTCGTAGATGGGAATCTCGCCGGCGCGGAGGCGGTCGACCTTCGCGGCGTCGATATCGACGCAGGTCACGTCGTTGCCGCTGGAGGCGAAACAGGCGCCGGTCACCAATCCGACATAACCGGCGCCGACCATCGCGATTTTCACGGGAGCCTCAGCGTGAACGTGTGATTGAACGGCGGCGATTCGATTTCGACGCAAAGACGCGAAGACGCAAAGCAGCGCAAAGGTCGATCAGTACTTCCAAGGTCGCGACGGCACGTCATGCCCGCGAAGGCGGGCATCCAGCGGCGGCGCGGATGACGGGCTGGATTCCCGCCCCCGCCTTCGCTGGGGGCAGGCGCTGCGCGGGAATGACGGAGCCTCATTCTGGGAAGTACTGTCAGTCGAGTTCGCATGCGATGATCGACCATCGATATCACTGATGGGCACAGATCGGAACCAATTCCGTTGCTGCAAATCCGTGCCCATCCGTGCGATCGGTGGTGGAAATCCTATCTTGTCGGCCGGGCAACCGGTCCGGCTGCTTGCTTCGCCTTCCCTCTGACATTCTTTGCGCCCTTTGCGCCTTTGCGTCGAGAAGTTCTTTCTTCGGAGATCATTCGAGCAGTCCGTACTGCTTCCAGTAATACTCGCGGTACTCTCCCGAGCGGATGCGGGCGACCCAGTCGGCGTGGTCCTTGTACCATTGGATCGTTTCCGCCAGTCCCTTGTCGAAATCGATCTCGGGCCGCCAGTCGAGTTCCTTCGCCGCCTTGCTCCAGTCGATCGCATATCTCAAGTCGTGGCCCGGGCGGTCGGTGACGAAGCGGATCAGGCTCTCCGGCTTGTCCAGCAGCCGCAACAGCGTCTTCGTCAGTTCCAGGTTCGACAGCTCCGTCTCTCCACCGAAATTATAGACTTCCCCCGGTACGCCGTGGCGCATGGCGGCGTCGATTCCGCGGCAATGGTCGAGGACGTGGATCCAATCGCGGACGTTCTCACCCGCACCATAGACCGGCAACGGTTCGTCGTCGAGCGCGTTGGCGATGAACAGCGGGATGATCTTTTCGGGGAATTGCCAAGGCCCGTAATTGTTCGAGCAGCGGGTGACGACGGCGGGAAAGTTGAACGTGCGGAAGTAGGCCCGCACCAGCAGGTCGGCGGCGGCCTTCGAAGCGGAATAGGGGCTGTTCGGAGCGAGCGGCGTCTCCTCGGTGAAATGCCCCTTGTCCCCCAGGCTGCCGTAGACCTCGTCGGTCGAGATCTGCACGAAGCGGCCAAGGTTCGTCCCCCGCGCCGCGTCGAGCAGCACCTGCGCGCCGACGACGTTGGTCTGCACGAAGGGGCCGGAATCGAGGATGCTGCGATCGACGTGGCTCTCGGCGGCGAAGTTGACCGCGGCGTCGAACTCGAAGTCGCGGAACACCTGCTCGACGAACTCGCGGTCGCAGACGTCGCCGTGGCGGAACTCGTACCGCGGGTCGTCGGCGACGTCGGCGAGGTTCTCGGGGTTGCCGGCGTAGGTCAGCTTGTCGACGTTGACGACCGCCTGCTCGGGATAACGGGCAAGCTGCTCGCGGACGAAGTTCGACCCGATGAACCCGCAGCCGCCGGTGACGAGGATCCGCTTCATGGATTACCGCTCGATCACTTTTTCGACGCAAAGGCGCAAAGACGCGAAGGAACGTAAAGAAAGTCAGGAAGGACCGACAGAAGAATTGATGACGGAAAGGTGCCCAAAAAAGAAGTCACCACGGATCACACGGATGCGCACGGATTTTTCGCGACTGAAGATATCGTGGTCGAATGCGGTTGCAGTGGTGATTGTTAGCAGTGGTGATTGTTATCCGTGCCCATCAGTGAAATCCGTGGTTGAAGATCGTAGGACCGCATCGGCCTTTGCGCCTTTGCGTCGAATCGAATCAGGTCGCTACGCACCGGTCACAAGGTTTCGCCGGGGATGCGGGCGACGGAGACGAGGGTGTCGCCTTCATCGAGCCGGATGATGCGGACGCCTTGGGTGTTGCGCCCCACCTGGCTGATGTCGCGGACGTGGTTTCGCTGGATCTTGCCGTTGGCCGTGACCATCAGCACGTCGTCCTCCTCGCTGACGGCGACCACGTCGACGACCTTGCCGTTGCGGGCGGTCGTGCGGATGTCCCGCAGCCCCTTTCCGCCGCGCCGCTGGCGGCGATAGCGGAAGTTCGACGAGGCGTGCGGCTGGCCGGCGGTGTCTTCGCCATTGGTCTCGATATCGGACTCCCCCTCAGCCGGCCCGGTGGTTTCCGCTTCGACCGCATCGCCCGCTTCGGTCTCGTCGAGCTCGGCCGGCTCGTCGAGTTCGGCCGCCTCTTCTCCGCCGATGGTCGGCGGGCCGAACGGGGTCCGCTTGCCGTAGCCGTTTTCGCACAAGGTCAACAGACACATCTGCGGCTCGGCGACCACCATCCCCACGACGTGATCGTCCTTGCCGAGGGCGATGCCCTTCACGCCGCGGGTGGCGCGGCCCAGGCTCCGCGCGTCCTCGTGGGAGAAGCGGATCGACATGCCGTTGCGGGTGGCGAGCACCACGTCGTCGTCCCCGGAGACGATCCGCACGTCGATGAGTTGGTCCCCCTCGTCGAGACGGATGGCGATGATTCCACCCTTGAGCGGGCGGGCGAAGGCGGAGAGGGCCGACTTCTTTACGATCCCCTGCCGCGTCCCCATCATCAGGTAGCGGTCGTCGGCGAACTCGCGGACGGCGAGGCAGTTCGAGACGCTCTCCCCCTCGTCGAGCCGCAGCAGGTTGACCAGCGCCCGCCCCTTCGCGACGCGGCGCTGGAGCGGCAGATCGTACACCTTCTGCCAGAACACCTTGCCACGGTCGGTGAAGAACAGCAGCCAATCGTGCGTGCTGGCGACGAACAGATGGGCGATGGGGTCCTCCTCGTCCATCTTGGCCCCCATGATTCCCTTGCCGCCGCGGTTCTGGGCGCGGTAGGTGTCGAGCGGGGTCCGCTTGACGTACCCGCGGCGAGAGAGGGTGACGACCATCGGCTCTTCGGCGATGAGGTCCGCCTGGTCGACGTCGCCCAGCTCTTCATCGCTGAAGTCGGTCCGCCGCTTGTCGCCGTACTTCCGCTGCAGCTCTTCCATGTCGTTGCGGATCACGGCGCGGATGTTGTCTTCGCTGGAGAGGAGCTGGATATGGCCCGCGATGTCTTCGAGGAGCTTCTTGTGCTCGCCCGCGAGCGTCTCGCGCTCGAGGTTCGCCAGCGAGCCGAGCTGCATCGAGACGATCGCCTCGGTCTGGTTGGCCGAGAGGTGGTACTCGGCTTCCGTTCCCTGCTCCTCCTGGAAGCGACGGAAGCCTTCCTCTCCCAAGGCGCGGGCGACCATTTCCGCGGGAACGGCGATCGCCTGGAGCCGCGTCCGGGCCTCGGCCCGGCTGGGGGACTCGCGGACCGTGCGGATCACCTGGTCGATGTCGAGCTGGGCGATCAACAGCCCTTCGACCGTGTGCTTCCGCTTCCGCGCCTGGGCGAGCAGGAACTCCGTGCGGCGGCGGACCACGTCGATCCGGTGCCGCACGAACTGCTGGAGCATGTCCTTCAGCGGCAGCGTCTGCGGGCGGTTGCCGACGAGCGCCAGCAGGATGATGCTGATCGTCGTCTGCAGCGGCGAGTACTTGTAGAGCTGGTTGAGGACGACCTCGCGGTCGGCGTCCTTCTTGAGGACGACGTGCAGGCGGACCTGCCAGGCGGGGATCTTGCGGTCGGTGTAGTCGACGACGCGGGCGATCCCCTTGATGCGGTCGTCGCGAACGAGCTGCTCGAGCTTCTCCTTGACGCGGTCCCGAGTCTCCATGTAGGGGATCTCGGTAATGACGATCACGTCCGAGTTCCTCTCGGTCTCGAAATGCGTCTTCGCCCGCAGCGTGAGTGTGGACCTTCCCGTCATGTACCCCTGGCGGATGCCCAGCCTCCCGCAGATGACGCCTCCGGTGGGGAAGTCGGGCCCCGGCAGCACTTCGAGCAAGTCGTCGATCGTACACTCGGGATCGTCGATCAACTTGATGACCGCGGCGCAGACTTCGTCGAGGTTGTGCGGCGGGATGCTCGTCGCCATGCCGACCGCGATCCCGCTCGACCCATTGACCAGCAGGTGCGGGAACCGTGAGGGGAGCACGCTCGGTTCGGTGCCGCGCTGGTCGTAGGTGGGGACGAAATCGACCGTGTCGCGGTCGAGGTCGTCGAGCATTTCGGCGGCGACGGCGGAGAGACGGGCCTCGGTGTACCGCATCGCCGCGGGGGGCAGGCCGGCGAGCGAGCCGAAGTTTCCCTGCTTGTCGATCAGCACCTCGCGCATCACCCAGTTCTGGGCGAGGCGGACGAGCGTGGGATAGATCGAGCTGTCGCCGTGGGGGTGGTAGTTGCCGCTCGTGTCGCCGGAGATTTTCGCGCACTTGACCCGGCCCGAGTTGGGGCCGAGGTTCAGGTCGTTCATCGCGACGAGGATTCGCCGCTGCGAGGGCTTGAGGCCGTCGCGGACGTCGGGGAGCGCGCGGCTGATGATCACGCTCATCGCGTAGGTGAGGTAGCTGGCCCGCATCTCGTCTTCGATGTCGAGCTTACGGATCAGGCCGTCCCCGGCCTCGCCGGATTCGGGCGTCGCGAGATCGTCGTCAGGCACGTCGTTCGGACCGTTGGCCAACGCGGAACCTCCTCCAGACTGAGATCATTCGGGCAGACATCGTCGGACCCGCTGCGGCGTCTTTCCCTCCGCGCGGGAGGAAGCGAGCCAGAAACGCCGCTCCGCCGTCCCCAGGGCGGGAGCGCAGTCGCAGCCGCCGGACCGAAAGCTCCCTCTCCCCGATCGAAAAGCAGCGCGCAACACAACAATCGGCTCGCCGCTTCCCCGCTGCGAAAGCGGCGGAAACGAGGCGCCGGGCACGACGTGATTGTAGCCGAATCGCGGGGCCGTCACAACGCCATCGAGTCAGGGGCCGGGCTCGATGGGGCCGCATTCCCCATGCTGGCGAGTCTCTCGCGGCTGAGCCTTCGTGGGACTCATGAGACTGGTGTTTTCGTGCTTTTCGTGGTTGATGATTCGGGGTCAGTCGTTGCGGCTGCGGCCGGCGCGTTCGGCGGCGATGTGGATCACGCCGTCGATCTGGCCCCCGATCAGCAGCACCGATCCGGTGAGATACAGCCACATCAGCAGAACGACGACGCCGGCGAGCGTCCCGTAGGCTTCGTTGTAGGTCCCGAAGTTTTCCACCCACAGGCGGAACCCCTGCGTGACGAGCAGCCAGGCGGTCGTGGCGAACACGGTGCCGGGAGTGACCAGCCGCCACCGCGGACGGACGCTGGGGATCGCCCAGTACGTCACCGAGGCGGCCAGCAGGATCGCCCCGCAGGCGACCACCCCCCGCACGCCGGTGGAGAGCGCGACGTGGACCCACGGCACGGTCACGCGGCCCACGAGGAACTCCGCGGCCATCGGTCCCACCACCAGAAGCACCACGGCGGTGAGCAGCAGCACGTATCCGCCAAGCGTCAGCGCGATGGCGCGGAGACCGGTCCACACGAACCGCCGCCGCTGTTGGACTTCGTACACCACATCCAGCCCGGCCCCGATCGACAGGAAAATGCCGGAGCCGGCATACAGCAGCAGGATCAGCGCGGCGACCACCGGGCCGAGCGCCGGTTGCCGCTGGATGTCCCGGATCTGGGCCTGGATGAGCTCGACCGCGCTGGGAGGCAGGCCGGCGTTCACGGTCTGCACGAAGTTGTCGATCGCCCCCACCAGCGGCAGCCGGGCGACGCCGGCGACGATCAGCACGAGCATCGGCACGAGGGCGAACAGCGAATAGAACGCGAACTGCGCGCTGTGCGCGCCGACGCGGTGCCGGCGGTAGGAAATGACCGACCGGCGGATCACTTCCCACATCGTCAGCCCGCCGAACTTCCACGGCGACTCGGCAGGTCGTGCGGAGGCCGGGGGGCGTAAAGCGGTCGCGGGTTCCATCTCCGATGATGATAGGAGACCGCAACGGGGGGGACCAATCGGGGAACTGCCGGTCCGGCGGCTGCGGCATAACCGGCAAACTCGCCGGAATCCTTAAAGTCGGCCCAGTTCCCCGGCCGATTCCAATGTGCGCCGCGTCGCGGTCTCGCCGGCTCCCCTTGGAAGTGCCCGATATGCGCTGGACGCCTCGAATCGTCGCCTCCGCCTTGTTGATGCTTGCCGCGGCGGGTTGCGCGCCTTGGAATTGCGGCCATGCCCGCAGCCATTCCGGAGGAGAGCCATACGCTGCCCGGGGATCGGGAGAGGGCTTCCTCGATCCCTGGTTCGGCTTCTTCGATCCGTGGTGCTTCGGCTTCGGCGACGGCCCGCCGAACGAGTGGTATGCCGGCGGTTCCACGCACGGCACTTGCGATCCGTCCTGCGCAACCGTCTGGGGCTACGACAATTGCGTCGACCCGACCTACGGATTTGCGACGCCCGGATTCGGGCATCCGTCGGGACCGGCCGGGACCGCTCCACCGGCGGGAGGGCCGGGGTTTCCGGGATCGTCGAAGCCGCACGGCGGCGGCTCACCGACGCCGTCTCCCATGCCGCAACCGATGCCTCCCCTGGCCGCGCCGATGCCGATCCCCACGGGACCGCCGCACCCCGAGCCAATGGTCACGCCGGTCCCCACGCCGCACCCGGTCGAGCCTCCCTCCCGGCGGCCGATGTCCACGCCCCTGCCCGGGACCGTGCCGGTCGAGTCGAACCCGGCGTCGAGCGTCCCGCCGGCCGCGCTCCTCGCGCCGGAGCCGTTCCCGGCGCAGGACACGCGGCACATTTCCCCTTGGACGCCGCGCCGTTCGTGATCCAAGCGAGCGGGCGTCAGGTCGGTCCGAGTTCGCGGCGGAGCCGTTCGAGTTCCGCTTCGACCTGCCGGGCGCGGTCCGCGTCGGCCGGCAGCGACGCAGGGCGAGTGGCGGCCGACGACGCGGCCCCGCTGTTTGCCGCGACCGGCTCCTCCGCGCGCAGGGAATGCCGTTTCCGTTCCGCCTCGGCGATGCGGGCCTCGAGGGCGCGGAGGGTCGTGGTGAGGTGGTCCTTGGTGGCGACCGCGGCCTGAAGTTGCTGCTCGAGCCCGGCGACGAGATCCGCGACCTCCTGCTTGCGGACGAGGGCCAGCCGGGCTTCATCTTCCTTGCCGTCGGCGAGCGCCCGGCGGGCCTCCGCCAGCCAGTTCTCGCCCTGCGGCCGGTGCTCGTCGATCTCGTGGCGAAGCCGCCGCTCGTTGGCCAGCGCGGTCTGCACGCTACGGCGAGCGCCGGAGAGTCCTTCGTACATTTCGGCGAGAATGCGGTCCAGCGCCGCGGACGGGTCCGCCTCGCGGGAAAGGATCTCGGTGAGATTGCAGGTGACGATGTCGGTCAGGCGGCTGAAATAGGTCATGCAAAGGCTCCGAAAGGCGCGTCCACGCCGAGTCCATCATAGCCCGACGCGCCAGCGAGGGAGAACCGCCGACGCGGCGGAACATTCGCGGGATGAGGCCGCCGGGGAGATTCTCCCTGGCGTGCGCTGCGGGCTAGGAGACCGTCTCGGGTTGCCAACGTGCGAACGGTGGAAAAGGATCATTCAGTAGTTCCAAGCTCCAAGTTCCGAAGAAGTGAGAAATCGCCGTTGCTTTCGTGCCGAGGGGGAACTCGGAACTCGGAACTACTGTCATTGGACGTCACTCGCAACCCACAACTCGTCACTTCCTCAGGTCGGATGCTCGTCCGTCACGCCCCGCTCGCCCAACAGCCCGCGGAGCTTCTCGCGGGCCAGCCGCAGGCGGCTTTTCGTCGTGGAGAGCGGCGTCTCCGTGGCGAGGGCGACTTCCGGCAGCGACAGGCCGGCGTAGTGGTGCAGGGTGAAAGTCGTCCGCTGCGCTTCGGGAATCTCCTCGAGCAGTTTGTCCACGAGGCGGGCGATCTCCTGCCGCTGCGCCTCTTCCGCCGGGCCGACGAAGTCCCCGGCCAGGCGGGCCAGCGCGTCGGCCTCGTCGCCGCGCGCGCGGCCGGCGGCGCGGATCAGCGCGTCGTGCGAGCGGCGGCGGATATTGTCGATCATCAGGTTCCGGCCGATGCGGTACATCCAGCCGCGGAACCGGCCCAGCGGCAGGTAGTCCCACGCCTGGTCGTACACGCGCAATAGCGTTTCCTGGGTAAGGTCTTCGGCGAACTGCACGTCGCGGGTGTTGCGAAAGAAAAAGCCGGTGAGCGGTCCCTGGTACTTTTCCACGAGTTCGTCGAAGGCGCGCTGGTCCCCTTCCTGGAGGCGAACCATCAATCGATCGTCGTCCGTCATGCGCGCCTGTCCCGTTGACCGTCCGGAGACGCCCCCAATATAGTGCCCGTGGAGTTCTTCCGAAACCGCGCATTTTTGTAGCCCGCCAAGGAGGAATCGAGGAGTTGGCCCCTCGCGGCGCTGCCGATCGGCGTGGAGGCGCCTGCCCGCGATCCTGGTGGGCGCAGCCCACCCGACTCCGAACGAAGGCCCGTTGCCGTGTCGCTCGCCCGTCCCGCCGCCATCAGCCTCGCCTACGGGACGGAAGGGCGTTTCTCGTGCGAGATCGATCCGGGGCGGATCGTGGGGCAGCTCGCGGCGCCGCGGCCGACCCCGCGCTTCGCCGAGGAGTTGCGGACCGCGCTCGCGCGCCCGCTCGATTTTCCGGCGATGGAGCAGGCGGTGGTCCCCGGCGACGTGGTGTGCGTGGCCCTGGACCAGGCCACGCCCGAGGCGGCGGCGATCGTGTCCGAGCTGTGGCGGGTGTTCGAGATGCGGGGCGTCAGTCCGGACGCGCTGCGGATCGTTCAGCCGCCGACCCGCCGCGGGCATGCCGCGCCCGATCCGCGGGAAGCGCTGCCCGCGGACGTGCGGCGGGAAGTGTCGTGGACGATCCACGATCCAGAGGCCCGCTCGCAGCAGGCCTACCTGGCATCCGTCGCCTCGGGAGAGCGGATCTATCTCGCGCGGGAGGTGATCGACGCCGATTTCCTCGTGTCGGTCGGGCCGCTCGCGTTCGACCCGCTGCTCGGCTACCGCGGGACGAACAGCGTGTACTTTCCCGGGCTGTCGAGCGGCAAGGCGGTGGGCCGCGCGCGGGGGCAGGGGCACGTCGAGTTGGGGCCGGACGACGAGCGCCCGTTGCGGCAGTTGATCGACGAGATCGCGTGGCTGCTGGGGGTGATGTTCACGGTGCAGGTGGTCCCGGCGCGGGGCGCCGGGGCCGCCCGCGTGCTGGCGGGCGCGCCGGATTCCGTGCTCCAGCTCGGAAAGCATTACCTGGCGGCGGACTGGCTGATCGAGCTCGAATCGCGCCCCGAAATGGTGGTCGCGGCGATCGACGCCGACGCCGGCGGGCACCACTGGGGACAAGTGGGGGCGGCGCTCGACGCGGCGCGGAACCTCGTGGCCCGCGAGGGCAAGATCGTGCTGCTCTCGGAAATTTCCGAACTGCCGGACGGAGGAATGGGAATTCTCGCGGCGAGCGAGTCGCCGGCCGACGCCTTCGGTCCGCTCCGCGAGGCCGCGCCGCCGGACCTGGTCGAGGCGACGCAACTGTGCAACGCGCTCGAATGGGCCGACGTGTACTTCCTGAGCCGGCTGGAGAGCGACCGGGTGGATGACCTGTTCATGGTCCCGCTCGCCGACGAGCGGGAGGTCGCGCGGCTGTTGGGGCGGGACGAGTCGTGCGCGGTGCTGGAATCGGCCCAGCACGCATACGGGCGGATCAGGTGCTGAGCGCGCGCGGTTGGATCGTCGCCCAAGCTGCCGACCTGGGGCCGGATTCATGCACAATGGCAGCGTGCACCACGACCTGTCGTCCGCGCGGCCCCAATCGTGGCAAACCGGATGAAATGGCATCGCCGCCGTCTTGCGGTATAATAAACGGTCCGGCGAATTCGCCGTCGCCGTCGTCGCGCCGCAGTCAAACGAGGGTCCAATGCGAGCCGAACCCGTTCGTGCCGATGTCATGCGAATGCCTGATTCCGACGACGTCGCGTCGGCAAATGCGGCGACGCCTGTGGTGCGAGCGTCCCAAAGGTGGAAAAGCACCGGGGGGCTGACGCCGCCCCGCTCGCCGCGTGCTCTCAGCCGATGATGCCGTGCACCACGTTGCCGGCGACGTCCGTCAGGCGGAAGTCGCGGCCCGCGTAGCGGTGGGTGAGCCGCTTGTGGTCCAATCCCAGCAGGTGCAGGACCGTGGCGTGCAGGTCGTGCATGTGGACCTTGTCGGTGACGGCGTCGTAGCCGTACTCGTCGGTGTCGCCCCAGGAGAAGCCCGGCTTCACGCCGCCGCCGGCGAGCCAGACTGTGAAGCCGTTGGGGTTGTGGTCGCGGCCGTCGGCCCCCTGGGCGAAGGGGCAGCGGCCGAACTCGCCCCCCCACCACACGAGCGTGTCTTCGAGCAGACCGCGGGCCTTGAGGTCGGCGATGAGACCGGCGACCGGCTTGTCGGTCGCCCGCGCGTGCTTCTCGTGCGCCTTGAGGTTCGAGTGCTGGTCCCAGCGGGGATTGGCGGTGTTGTCGGCATAGCTGATCTGCACGTAGCGGACGCCCGACTCGGCGAGCCGGCGGGCGAGCAGACATTGCAGGCCGAAATCGTGCGTCTCTTTCTCGTCGACGCCGTACAGCCGCCGCGTCGCCTGCGACTCGCCCGCGACGTCCATCAGCCCCGGTGCGTGGGCCTGCATGCGGAAGGCGAGCTCGAACGAGTCGACGACGGCGTTCAGCTCGTCGTTGACCGGCGCGCGTTCGGCCTGGCGGCGGTTGAGCGACTGCAGGAACGCGAACCGCCGTTCCTGCTCCTCGCGCGCGAGCCGATCGTTCGTGACGTGCTCGAAGGTGGCGCGCTCCGTGGGCAGCCCGGCCCGGCCGAGCACCGTCCCCTGATAGACCGTCGGCAGGAACGAGTTGGAGTAGTTCCGCGGCCCGCCGTTCGCCGCGGAGGGGTTCAACGTGATGAAGCCGGGCACGTTCCGGTTCTCGGTGCCGAGGCCGTAAGTGACCCACGAGCCGACCGAGGGGCGGACGAGGTTCAATGCCCCGGTGTGCAGGAACAGGGTGGCGGGACCGTGGGCGACCCCTTCGGTGTGCATGCTCTTGATGAAGCACAGGTCGTCGACGTGCCGGGCGACCTCGGGGAACAGGTCGGAGACCCACTGCCCGCATTCGCCGTGACGGGCGAACTTCCAGGGGGACTGGAGGATCTTCTCGGGCGTGACCTGCCGCGTGCGGGCGACCTTGAACTCGACCCGCTTCCCGTTCTCCTGCGCGAGGCGGGGCTTGTGGTCGAATGTATCGACGTGACTCGGACCGCCCTGCATGAAGATGAAGATCACCCGCTTGGCCCGCGGCGGCAAGTGCGGCGCACGCGCCGCGAGCGGATTGCCCGCCTCGGCGGCGGCCACCGGCGTCGCCGCCTCGGCGGCCAGCCCGGCGAGCGCGAGCGACCCGAACCCGCACGCGGCACGCTGCAACATCTCCCGGCGGGACAGCGATGAAGGACCGTGCATGACGCTCTCCTCGGAATACCGTCTGACAGAAAGATTGATGACAGAAAAATGAAAAGGTGAGAGATCGCTGATCTTTGTCCTTATTTTTCTGTCATCAATTTTTCTGTCATCAATTTTTCTGTCCGATTGGTCCCTGTCCGATCAATCAAGGTAACGGAAATCGACGCACGCGAATAGCGAGTGGTAAATCGAGGCCCAGGCGGCCGTGAGGTCGGCGGGAGAGTCGGACCCCGTCTCTTCCAGGAAGGCGAAAAACAGCCGCTTCTCGTCCGCGGTCGGCGGGCGGCCGAGGGTTTCCGCGCAGGCGCGGACGATTCTGCCCTCGCGGTCGAGACCCTCGCGGGCGAGCAGCCGCTTGGCCGCCGCCTGCGATTGCTCCTGCACGAAGGGGCTGTTCATCAGATACAGCGCCTGCGTGGCGAGCGTGCTCACGTTGCGGCGGCCGGAGATCATGTTCGGGTTCGCGAAGTCGAACACGAACAGCAGCTCGTGCAACCTGTTGCGGAGCACCGGCAGGTAGACGCTGCGGCGGAGGCTCGTGTGTTCGTACACCTGCTCGAACTGCAACGAGTCGGGGACGCTCGGGCCGCCCGCCGTCTCGTCGAGGGACCCGCTCAAGAGCAGGACCGTGTCGCGGATCGACTCGGCGTCGAGCCGGCGGCGGTTCATCCGCCACAGCAGCCGGTTCTCGGGATCGACCGCCGAGGCCTTCGGGTTTTCGACGACCGCCTGCTGGTACGTCTTCGAGAGCATGATCCGGCGGATCGCCCGCTTCACCGACCAGCCGTCTTCGACGAAACGGTCGGCGAGCCAGTCGAGCAGCAGCGGGTGCGACGGCTTTTCGCCGGTCGCGCCGAAGTTGTCCACCGTGCGGACCAGCCCTTGTCCCAGCAAATGGTGCCAGACGCGGTTGACCATCACCCGCGCGGTCAGCGGGTTGTCGCGGCTGGCGATCCACTGCGCGAGCTGCAAGCGGCCGCTCTGTCCCTTGGGAATCTCCAGGTTCGCCTCCACGGCAACGGTGAGGAACCCGCGAGGCACGTGCGGCCCGAGGTTGTCCGAGTTGCCGCGGATGCAGATGCGGTAGTCCCCGGCATCCGCGAGATCTTCGACGGCCATCGCGACCGGGAGGGGCAAGGCTTCCTTCTTCAGCGTGTCCAGCTCGGCGCGGAGCGCTGCGAGCCGGGCCTCGACCTGTTTCGTCGTCCGCTCGAGGTCCGCCGGGCGCGTCGCGGGAGGGGCGGGCGACGTCGCGTCGCCGCGGAGCGCGAGGTCGTTGCCTTCGATCTCGTCGGGCCGCAGGAACTGGATCGCGTCGACGATCACGAAGCCGTCGGTGTCGGTGTTGGCGACGGTGACGACGGCGGGGACGGTCGCGTCGAACGAATAGCGGCCGAGGGACGCGAACAGGCCGCCGATGCCCCCGGGGCGGCGCTGGTCGAGGTGGACTGTGGTTTCGCCCTGCGCATGGCGGATGGTGACGGGTGCGTTCGAGGCGCGGGTCGGCCCGCTGTTGTAGGCGAAGCGGATCTCGTATTCGCCGGCGGCCGGGAGCGTCGCGGTGAATTCGACCGACTTCTTGCCGTCCCGCGCGTTCTCGTCGTGCAGGTATTGCTTGCCGACGCGGAACGCGTTGAATGTCGAGGCGGTCCAATCGCCGGCGAGCTTGGCTTCCCCGTCATCGAGGACGATGCCGGCGAGCAGCGCCGGGTCGAGCGGCTGGTTCCTCGCCGCGGCTTGTGCCGCGGCCTGCGCCGTGCCGCCGGGAAGCTGGGCTTTCAGTTGCTTGAGTTCCGTCTCGGCGAGCTGGATCGCCTGCTCGCGGGCCTTCTGCTCGCGAGCGCCTTCTTCAAACGCGACGCGGACCTCCCGCTCGACGGGGAGCGACCGCGTAAGAAACCCGGAGACGTTCCCCGGTGTGAGCGTATGCGTGCTCCGGAAGATGCCCGCCAGCGCGTAATAATCGCTGGTCGGGATCGGGTCGAACTTGTGGTCGTGGCAGCGGGCGCAGCCGATCGTCATCCCCAGGAACGCGCCGCCGACGGCGTCGATCTGCTCGTCGATCGCGTCCATCCGCAACTGTTCCTTGTTCTGCGTCTCGTAGTTGATCGGGCCGAGTTCGATGAAGCCGGTGGCGACGAGCTGGGCCTGCGCGTCGGCGACCGACTCGGGCTGCGGCAACAAGTCGCCCGCGATCTGCTCCATCACGAAGCGGTCGAACGGCTTGTCGTCGTTGAAGGACCGGATCACGTAGTCGCGGTAGCGCCACGCCTCGCGGAAGATGAGCGACCGGCCGCCGCCGCTGGAGTCGGCATAGCGGGCGACGTCGAGCCAGTGCCGGCCCCACCGCTCGCCGAACCGCGGGCTGTCGAGCAGTTGATCGATCACGCGGGCGAAGGCGTCCGGCTGGTCGTCTGCGACGAACCGCTCGATCTCCTCGGGCGAAGGAGGAAGCCCGGTCAGGTCGAAGTGCGCCCGGCGGATCAGCGTCCGGCGGTCGGCGGGCGGCGCCGGCGCGAGGCCGGCCGCCTCCAGGTCGGCGAGGATGAACCGGTCGATCGGCGTCGCCGGCCAGTCCGCGCGCTTCACCGCCGGCACGTCCGGCTTCGCGATCAGCTGGAACGACCAGAACTGCCGTCCCGATTCGAGATCGATCCCCTGCTGGACGACGGCGGCCTTTCCGTCGCGGGGATCCGGCGCGCCCAGCTTCACCCACGTCTCGAAGTCGGCGATCACGTTGTCCGGCAGCTTGCCGGCCGGAGGCATCTCGTAGCTCTCGTAGCGGAGCGCTTCGAGAAGCAGGCTCTCGTCGGGCTTGGAGGGGACGACGGCGGGGCCGGAGTCGCCCCCTTTGAGCGTGCCGTCGCGGGTGTCGAGGAGCAGTCCGCCGCGGAGGGTCTCGGCGTCCGCCGCGTGGCATTCATAGCAGTGCTTGACGAGCACCGGGCGGATCCTCGCCTCGAAGAAAGCGATCTGCTGCGCATCGGGGCGTTCGGCGCCCGGCGCCGCGACGACCGCCTGAGCGTCCGCTGACGCAGCCGGCCCGAATCCGAACCCGAACAAAAGGAGAGCGCCGGTTCCGAGCGATCCGCGAAGCATGGAGCGGTCGTCCTGTAGAAAGCGCAGGTGAAGACCGGCAGAATCTTCCGAAGGGACGTTCCGGTCGTCCGCCATCGTAAACGGAATTCGGGCGCGGCGGTAGGCAAATCGGCGGTTTTCGCGGGGCGTCGCCCTCACGATCGGAAAAATCGGAAATGTTTGCCGAATCGGCTCGATTCCACCGACCGCTCCGGTCGATATGTAGATGAACCTTCTCCTGCGATGCAGGAGCGCGGCTGGCTTCTCTCCCTTCCGAACGCACATATCACGGCATTCCCTTCCTACGGCCTGCCTGCCGTCGAGGGCTGGCGGCTGTTCGAGCGACAAGGAGCATCGCATGCGACGCGGGATCTGGCTGTTGGCCCTGGGTCTGTTGGGGACCGCGGTCGGGGTGACCGTGGCCGAGGATGGTCTTTTCGACGGCGATTTCCGCCGCAACCGGGAACTCGCCGAACCGCCGGCCGCGCAGCGCCACATCCAATACTTCCCGCGCAGCGGGCAGACTGCTGCGTCGGCCGACGTCGCGAACGAACTCGATTCGCGATCGGCGGCGATGGAACGCGGGCGCCGCCCGCTCGAGCCCGCCGTCGAGACTGCCCCGCAGCGCTACTCGCGGATGCGGAGCAACGAGGCGGTTCCTGCCGCCGGAAATGTCCGCACTCCGCCGGTCGAGCCGATTCCGGGAATCCGCAACTATCAGGACGAACTGTTCGGGGACGCGGCGGCCGGCCGCCGGCCGCTCGACCCGCAGCCGCAGGACATCTCCCGGGACTCGAATTCGCGATTGCCGTCGGGCGCGGCGGCGCCCGCCGGGCGTTCGCGGCTGATGCCGCCGCTCGATCCGCGCGACGGCGACCTCGGCTCGCGGCCGATCATCAACGCCGAATACGAGCGGCCGCACGGCGCCGAGGAGAAGGACGCGATCCGTCCGGTCGTGGGACAGTCGGTGGGACGGACCCGTCCTCCGATCACCTCCGACCGGGAATCGAATCCGCCGAGTGAAACCGCCGCCGCGTCCGCCGCGGCATCTCCGCGGACGGCCCGGCCGGTCCCGGCCGGCCGCAGGCCGCTTGCGCAGGCCGCTCCCCCGGCTGAGCCGCGGTCTGCTCCGCACGGCCCGGCGCAGGCTGCTCCGCCGTCGGGGGCGCAGACGCCGATGGTGACCGTCGAGTGGGTGCCGCGCTCGAGCATCAATGTCGGCCAGGAATGCGCGTGCGAGCTCGTCGTGCGGAACTCGGGCCAGGGCGAGGCGCGGGACGTGGTCGTCGAAGCGACGTTTCCGGAGACCGTGCGGCTGATCGACTCCAAGCCGCTGCCGAGCGAGGGCCGCGAGAAGCTGGCGTGGACGTTCCCCACGATCGCCCCCGGCGGATCGCAGAGCATTCACATCAAGATGGTCCCCAGCCAGCGGGGCGACATCGCCACGCTGGCGCAGGTGCGGTTCACCGGAGTCGCCGGCGGACTGTTCCGGGTGGAAGAGCCGATGCTGGAACTCGCCCTCTCCGGCCCGAAAGAGGTCATGGTCGGCGATCCGGCGTCGCAGCTCATCGTCGTCTCCAATCCGGGGACGGGCGTCGCCGACAACGTGACCATCGAGGCGGTCATCCCCGCGGGGCTCGAGCACCCCCGCGGCGAGCGGTTGGCGATGGACATCGGGGCCCTCAGCCCGGGCGAGTCGCGGCAGGTGCGGCTGGCGCTGGCGGCGATCTCCGGCGGGCCGCAGGTCGTGCAGGTCGCCGCCCGTGCCGACGCGAACCTGCGGCAGGTCGCCGAGGCCAGCATCGAGGTCATTGCGCCGGAGCTGTCGGTCGCCGTCGAGGGACCGGGGCTGCGATATCTCGGTCGGATCGCGGCGTACAAGCTCGCGGTCAAGAACTCGGGCGGGGCCGCCTCGAACAACGTGCGGGTGGTGCACAAGGTGCCGGCGGGCTTCGAGTTCGTCTCCGCCAGCCACGGCGGAAAATTCGAGACGGAGGACAACGCCATCCACTGGTTCGTCGGCGGGATGAAGGCGGGCGAGGAGATCGGTCTGACCGCTCAGTTGAACGCGACGCAACTGGGAGATTTCGAGCACGAGGTGCGGGCGACGTCGGAGCACGGCGCCAAGTCCGAAGCCAGGCTCGCCACGCGCGTCGAAGGCAGTGCCGCCCTCGTGCTGGAGATCGCCGATCTGAACGATCCGGTGGAGATCGGCGCGGAGACCGGCTACGAGATCCGCGTCCGCAACGAGGGGACGAAGGCCGCCACGAACGTGGGACTCTCTTGCGAGCTATCACCCGGAGTCGAGCTGGTGAACGCGGAAGGCCCGTCCGGCCGGATCGCCGAGAGCGGGCTGGTGGTGTTCAAGTCGCTCACGCTGCCGCCGGGACAAACCGCCGTGTATCGGGTGCTGGTGAAGGGCGTGACGGAGGGAAATCATCGCTTCCGGGCGCGACTCGCCAGCGACTCGATCCAGGAGCCGTTGATCTTCGAGGAGCTCACGCGGTTCTACGCGGAGTGAGGCGAGAGACGGAAGAGGGAAGAGGGAAGACGGAACAAGGAAGACGTGGGGAGACTGCACTTTCCCCCGGCTCCTTATTCCGGCTTCCTTCTCTTCGTTCGTCCTTCTTCCGTCTTCGTTCTTTTTCCCCGCAGCGCGCGAAAAAAACGTCCGATAAATTGCAAGAACATGGGCCGCAGGGACTTGACCGCTCTGCGCCCCGGTCGATAATGTCTCCGTCTTCGAATAGGCAGCACCGGCGTCCGTGCCCGGCTGCCCGCCCCCGGTCGGCCTGCCGTTGCGTATCGGGAGGAGTCGATCGGCCAGGGCGTCGTCCTGAATGCTCCGCGCATGGGAGGGTTTATGAGTTGGAAAGAGGTAAGCATCTCCTGATCGACTGCCGGAACGTCCCGCGGGACGTGTGTCTCAACGACGGACGAATGCTCGAAGCCATGGCCCACGCGGCGCGCCGCGCCGGGGCCAACGTGATCTCGCAGGTCCGTTACCACTTCGGCCACAACTCCCCCCCGGGGTTCACGGCGGTGGCCGTGCTCGACGAGAGCCACGTCTCCGCCCACACCTACGCCGACCTCGGGCTGATCGCGCTCGACGTGTTCACCTGCGGGAGCACCGACCCCAACGACGTCCTCGCCTATCTGCGAGAGGACATCGACCTGGGGGAGGTCTCCATCCGCCAGGTCCCCCGGTTCCCGCTCGATGAAGACGCGGCGGAATACTGGCAGCAGTTGCCGGCGACCGCCGCAGTCTGAGATCGCGCCTCGAATCGCGACGCGCCGAAACGGACTCGTCCTCAATCGCAGTTCGGGAAGGCCGTCGCGTCCCACGCGAATGGCGCAATCGACGCCGTGCCGCGCTCCCGGTCCAACCGGGCCGCGGCCCGGCTCGATTCGCGCGCTGGCGTTGGACGCAGGAGCGTGGAAACAATCCAAGGCGTTTCCATGATTGGCGAGAATCACGACTCGAATCCTCTTCAGAAGCTGCTCGACTTCCTCGACGATCTGGACGATCGCAAGATCCATTACACGTTGGCGCGACACCGGGAAGCCGTGATGGTGTGCGTAAACGTTCCCGGCGAACGCTGGGAGGTCGAGTTTTTCGCCGACGGAGGGGTCGAGGTCGAAATCTTTCGGGCAACGGAGTCGGGCGTCGTCGGACGTCCCGAAGCGGACGATGCGCTGCGCCGCCTGCTGACCGACTTCGCCGATTGATCCGGTCCGGTTGTTTGACGATCCTTGTCCATCCGATATAACGCACCTGTCCGCGACGGCGACCGCTGCGCCGCGGCTCACTTTCAAGTTTGTCGCTCCCGACTTCTCGCATGCACCGCCACCACCTCCACGACGGCCGCGCAGACGGCCTCGTGCCTCTCGAAAGCCTCGCCCTCGACGATGTGACGAGCTTCGCCGATCTCGTCCGCGCCATGTCGCGCACCGCGTTCGCCGGACGGCAGCTCGGCGAGGCGTTCGAGATCCTCCTGCAAATGGCCCGCGATTCCGATTGTCGGATGGTGCTCACCATCTCCGGCGCGATGACCGTCGCCAAGCAGGGGCGGATCGTGTGCGACATGATCGACCGCGGACTGGTCGACGCCGTGATCGCCACCGGGGCGCTCATCGCCCACGGCCTCAGCGAGTCGATCGGACTCGTCCACTATCGCTACGATCCGACGCACTCGGACGAGCTGCTGTTCGAGCAGGGCTACAACCGCATTTACGACACGCTCGAAATGGAGGCGAACCTCAACGACGTCGCGCAGCTCGTGGCGACCGTCCTCGACGAAACGCGGCCCGAAGGAGGCGTGTGGTCCTCCGCCCGCATCAACCGCGCGGTGGGGAAGAAGCTCGCCGACCTCGATCTCGGCCAGGGGATCCTCCGCAGCGCCTACGAGAAGAACGTCCCGGTGTTCATCCCCGCCTTCACCGACAGCGAGATGGGGCTGGACTTCGCCACCTGGACGATGCGGAAGGCGGTCGAGAAATCCGGCAAGGATCCCGCAACGCTCGCTTACGACGAAGTGATGCAGCCGGTCCCGGCGTTCAACCCCTTCCACGACTTGCAGGAGTACGCCCGGCTGATCGGGGGAGCGAAGCGGCTGGGGATCATGACGATCGGCGGCGGCGTCCCCCGCAACTGGGCCCAGCAGGTGGGGCCGTACTTCGACATCACGAATGGCCGCCTGGGCACCGAGTTGCCTTCGCCGCGTTTCCAGTATGGCGTGCGGATTTGCCCGGAACCGGTCCACTGGGGAGGATTGTCCGGCTGCACGTATTCCGAAGGGGTGAGCTGGGGAAAGTTCGTCCCGCCGGCGGAAGGAGGCGCCTTCGCGGAGGTCTACGCCGACGCAACGACCGTCTGGCCGCTGTTGATGAAGGCGGTGTTCGAGGAGCTGGATCGGAAACCAGACCTGGTTTAGCCGCGGGCCAACGGCCCGCGTCCGCCGCGGGGGCCGGGGGGG
>JBBDNU010000049.1:0-12557 GCA_040877365.1 Planctomycetales bacterium | reverse complement strand
CCCCCCCCCCCCCCCCCCCCCCCTCCGCCGCGCGGCCCGGCGGGCCGCGGCTAAACATCCGGGGTGGAACATCATGATGTCCAGTTCGCCTTTTCTCGGTCTCCCGCAATCCTCGGCGCACGAGGCCGACGTGCTCCTGCTGCCTTTGCCGTTCGAGGGGACCGTTTCCTACGGGAAGGGGACCGCGGACGGTCCGGCGGCGATCTGGGAGGCGTCCGGGCAGATCGAATTGTGGGACGAGGAACTCGATTTCGACCTCGATAGTTTCCGGTATTTCTCCGCCGAGCCAGTGCGGCCGGAACTGGTCGAATCGTCGGCGGGCTATCTCGCCCGCGTCCGCGGCGCGGCGGCCGAACTGCACCGGCACACAGGGCTGGTGATCGGCGTCGGCGGCGAACACAGCCTCACGCCGCCGCTCGTCGCGGCGGCGGTCGCAAAAGGGTTGATGGTCGATGGTCGATGGTCGATGGTTGATCGAACATCAACCGTCGACCTTCCCCTCTCCGGCGTCACGGTCGTGCAGTTCGACGCCCATTCCGATCTCCGCGAGGAGTTCGAGGGGCATCCCGAGTCGCATGCCAGCGCCATGCGCCGCGTCGTCGAGCAGGGTGCGCGGGTGATCGCGATCGGCATCCGCTCCGCCGAACGGGCAGAGTTCGAATATGGCCGCCGGTCCGGTCTCGTCGCGACCTACTTCGCGCAGGAGCTCGCCGAGGATCCCGCCCGCGACCGCGCTCTGTGCGAAGAACTCGCGAACCTGGCGGGCGACGTGTATCTCACGATCGACATCGACGGGCTGGATGCTCCGCTGTGCCCCGCGACCGGCACGCCGCAACCGGGCGGCCTCGGCTGGTGGCAGACGCTCCGCTATCTGCGGGCGCTGTTGCGAACGAACGCGGACGAACGCCGCCTGATCGGCTGCGACCTCGTCGAAACGGTCCCGATGCCCCACACGCGGATCAACGAATTCACCGCCGCGAAACTGCTCGCGAAAGTGATCGCCTATCACACGACGCGCGGCCGGTAGGTCCATTCCGCCGGAATGGACCTGCGCGCGGAGAGCGGCCTCCGCGATGAGCGAACTTCGCCGTGAGGACACGGGCCAAGGGTCGGCCGCCGCGGGGCGGTTCGCGATCGGTGAAGGACGCCGTGCGAACGAGCCAGGTCCCGCCCCGCGGGCGGAACCTACAGGCACGCGAACTCGCGCAGAGCGGCATTCAGCACCGGTTGCGGGCACGACCAGACGAGGAAGAACATCGCCTCCCGTAGCGCGCGCTCGGCCGGGTGGCCGGCGACGAAGCCGGCCCCCTTCGATGCCGCCAGGTGCGCCTGCGTCGCGCGGAGCACGAGCGAGTTCGCCCGCTGCCGGACCGACTCCGCCGTCCAACGCGGGTTCGATCCGGCCAATTCGCCGCGGGCGACGGCCCGCATGTCCGCGGAGATCGCGGCGCGCTCGGCGGCAAGCGCCGCGCAAGTCTCGGCGAGGTCGGGACGCCGCTCGGCCTCTTCGGCCAGCCGGCGGATCGACGCGGCGGCGTGTCCCACCGCGAGCGCCGAGGTCGTCACCGAGCCGGTCCCGCCCCCTTCTCCCCGCTGCATCACCTGTTCCACCGGACCGGCGATCAGCCAGTGCCGCTCGAGTTCGACCTCGGACAGTTCGATGGACGCCGTCTGCGAGGCGTTGAGCGCGAGCAACCGCGGAGGGGACTGCACGCGCACGCCCGCGCTGTCGGTCGGGATCGCGACGATCGCCTGCCGGCCGTCGCCGCACGTCCCCCCCGTGACGACGTAGTCGGCGAACGGCGCGCCGGTCACCCACGGCACGCTGCCGTCGAGAACGACGCCCCGGTCCGTCTCGCGAACGGAAACCGCCGGTTGCCGCAGGTGTTGCCGCGACGTCGTCAGGTGCGACACGCCGACGGTGGCGAAGATTTTCCCCGTCGCCAGCCGCGGCAGCAGGTCGGACTTGAGTGATTCGTTGTCGCATCCGGCGATCCGCTGGCAGGCGCCGTTGCGCTGGGTGACGACGAACGTCGTCACGAGGCACGCCTCCGCGAGCAACTCGTAGCCGCGGTTGAGGTCCTCCGCCGCAAGCTCGGCCCCGCCAAAGCGGCGCGGAATCACCCAGCCGAGCACGCCGGCCTCCGCAAGCCGATCGAACTGCTCCCCCGGCCACTCCTGCGCTGCCGCCGACCGGGCCGCGGAGTCCGATTCCAATTCCGGCGACATCCTCGCGAGCGTCGCCAGGAGCGCGTCGAACCGGGGATCGCCGAAGGGCGGAGACGAATTCAGTTCGAGAGTCGCGGGCATCGAGCGGACCGGGATCATGTTGTTGTTTGGACGATTTTCCAGTCTATCAAATCCGGAACGAGCATTCGCACCGATCACGGGATTAGAATGGACCGCACCGGCCGCGGCCTTCGACGCGGCTGCCCGTGGCGCGGCGGGTGCGAGGGTTGCCGGAGCGATTCGACCGATCGATTGGAAGTTCGAACGATGCGCAACGCTCTGACGATCGCGTTCCTGATGAGCTGCTGCGGCCAAGCGGTCCTCGCCGACGAACTGCCGCCCCTTGACGGATACGGCGATCCGCTCCCCGATGCGGCCGTGTCGCGGCTGGGAACGACGCGGTTGCGGCACCGCGGCGCCTTGACCGCCGCCGTCTTCGTGCCGCGCTCGACGATGCTCGCCACCACCGGCGGCTGCGAGTTGTGCTTCTGGGATCGCGCAACCGGGAAACTCGTCCGGAAGCGCAGCATCGACCATCCGCTGTCGCTGGTGGCGGTATCGAAGGATGGCGTCGTTCTGGCCTGCACGGATAGCACGAGCATCCGGCTGATCGACCCGGCTACCGGCGAGGAACGTCGGAAGATTCCCGTTCCGCTCGACAAGAACGAGAGCTTCCTTTCGCTGGCGGTCTCTCCGGACGGAGAATGGGCGGCAGCGGGCGGAATGTCGTTCCCTCTCTTGGAGGTCGATGCCAATGCAGAGTTCAAACCGCACTCCAAGACGAAGACGAACGTGCGCCTCTATTCGCTGCGAACGGGCGAGTTGAAGCACGTGTTCCCACTGGTGACCTCGACCGCATATTGGCTGGATTTCGCCGGCGATTCGGGCCGTCTGCTCGTCGTATTCGACGGGAAGGCCGTGCAATCATTCGAAGTGGAAAGCGGGCGTTTGCGGAACAGGTTCGAAATCGTCAAGGAGGGCATCGCCGGGATGCGCCTCCTGCCGGGCGGCCGCGAACTCGTGGCGAGTGATGGTCCGGAGAATTTCACTGTTTGGAACCTGGAGACGGGTGAGCGAATGGGATCCCGGAAGTCCGAGCGAATTCGGGAACTGGCGGTCACCCGGGACGGTCGGCTGATGGCCACCGTACACGATGGCGAGGTCGCCCTGCGGCGGCTGCCGGATGGCGCGGTGGTGCGGTCCCTTCCAACGCGGCGCTACATCGGAGCGACGTTCTCACCGGAGGGCAGGACGCTCGCGATCCTGGAACAGCAGGCGGTGCGGCTCGTCGATGTCGATACGGGAAAGCCGCTGGTGGAAAACCCCTTCGGCAGCCCTTCCTTGATTCGCCGGGTCGCCGTTTCGCACGACGGCGGTCGCGTCGCGACGCTGGCCCGGGACAACCGGGTGCTGCTCTGGGATGCGGATACGGCGCGCATTCGATCGGTGGTGCGAGAGGAGGATTCGGGCTCGATTCTGGGCTTCGACTGGTCCGCCGACGGCAAGCAGATCGTCACGATCGCTGGTGCGACCAAACTGAACCTGTGGGATTCGAAGACCGGCGACAAAATCCGTACGGTTGCGCTCGAGAAGAAGGCCTACGACCCGCGCTTCACTCCCGACGGGGCGCATGTTGCGGTCTCCGATGGATCGAAAATCCTGCGCATTTTGCGCGTCGCGGACGGCCGGGAAGCGGCCAGCGTGGAGACGCTTGGAACCTGGGAGGGCGTGCTTGGTTTTTCGGCCGATGGCAAGCTCGTTGCGGTGCGCGACATCGGCCGAGCGCCGCAAATCCTCGACTGGCGGAGCAAGGAGAGCCGGCCAATGGTCGACTTCGGCAGGTTGCACGCCGCCGCCGTTGCGTTCACGCCGAACTTCGAGCAGCTCGCCGCGGCGTTCACCACCGGCGATCGGGCCTGGGAGCGCGATCCGCCGCGGACGACGATCCACTGCGGCAGCGCTGCCACGAACGAGGGCGCGTGGGAGCAGCAGTTCGACGGGCATTGCGACGATGTGTGTCTGTCGCCCGACGGGAAACTGTTGGCGGCGGGGTTCCGCGTCTTTCCCGTGCTCGGCGATTCCAACTATCCGCCGGCGACCGGGCGGCTCGTGGTCTGGGAAACAGCCACCGGGCGTCGCATCGCGGATCGAACGTTCGACGCCGGCGTGTGCGCCCTCGCGTTCTCCGGCGACGGGCGGCGGCTGGTGAGCGGATCCTACGACACCACGGCGATCGTATGGGACGTCGCGCGGCTCGTTGGCGCGGAGCAGCCGGACAAGGAACCTTGACGGTTGCCCGGTTCCGATTGTGCGCTGTGGGACGGAGGAGGTTGCGGAAAAGTGCGGGGGGGCGCGGAGATTGCCTCAAGGACCAAGCTCGCCGGCCGCGATCGGCGGGCCTGGGGCGCGACGAACAGCGCGATGAGGCCTGATCAGCGTGCAGCCCCCTCACCCTGACCCTCTCCCCCGCAAGGCCCCCTCACCCAGTCGAGTGGTGGGAGGGGACCACGCGCGGGCCAGCCCATTCAGTCATTCCAGCGCTTCGAGGAACCCGGTCATCTCGCCCAGGGCGTGCGTATCTCCCGTGCGGCGGGCGGCGGCGATGCCGGCGGTGAGCGCTTCGCGGGCGGCGGCGACCTCGCCCCGCTCGGCGAGCGCCTGACCCTTCTGGAAGTACGCCGGGACGTAGTTCGGATCGAGCTCGATCACGCGGTCGAAGCAGGCCAGCCCTTCGGCCGCACGGCCCTCAGCGATCAGCTCTTTCGCCAGCGCGTAGTTGAGGAACACGTCGTCGGGGTCCGATTCGAGCAGCGCTTCCAGTTGTTCGCGTCGGGGCATCGGCGAGGACCTTTCCGGTTATTCGGCCGTGACGTTCGCATCGGCTTGAAGTCAGGCAATTTATCCGTCGGAGGGGCCGGGTTTTCAAGGGGGTCCGCCGGGCTGGTCGATGCCACGTCCACGCGGAGCTGTGATGGAGCGCGCTTCGCATCGACACGCCACGACGTGCGCAGGATGCGGCCGCATTCCCACTGCCTGCATTCCCCCGAGCCAGACTCACCTATGACGAAACGCCTCCTCGAGCACGGGCTGCGTTCCGCACTCCTCGCGCTCCTGATGGCCGCCGCGTGCGCGGCGGCCGACCCCCGCGAGACCCCCCTGGTCCAGGCGATCCGCCGGGCCAAGGCGTGCGTGGTCAACATCCACAGCGAAAAAACCTCGCACGACGCCGATTCCCTGTTCGCCGGCGGCAAGGGGCGGAAGGTGAACGGCATGGGGACCGGGATCGTCGTCGACGAGCGCGGGTACATCGTCACCAATCATCACGTGGTCGACGGGGTCGATTCGCTGCGGGTCACGCTCGTGGACGGCGGGACCTACGACGCCCGCGTCGTCTCCTTCGACCGCGCCCACGACCTGGCGATCATCCGCATCCAGGCCAGCCGACCGCTCGAGATCATGCCCCTCGGCACCTCCTCGGATCTGATGCTCGGCGAGACGGTGATCGCGGTGGGGAACGCCTACGGCTACGAGCACACCGTCACGGCGGGCATCGTCAGCGCGCTGGGCCGCGACGTCGAGGTCAACGAGAAGCAGGCCTACAAGAACCTGATCCAGACCGACGCGAGCATCAACCCCGGCAACAGCGGCGGGCCGCTGGTGAACCTCAAGGGCGAAGTCGTCGGGATCAACGTGGCGATCCGCGCGGGGGCGCAGCGGATCGGCTTCGCGATCCCGATCGACGACGCCCGCAAGACCATCGCCGAACTCATCAGCGCCGAACAGTTGGGGCAGGCGTGGCACGGCCTCGCCGCCCGCGACGTGAAGACCCCCACGGCGCAACGGCTGGTAGTCGACCGGGCCGAGCCGGACAGTCCGGCGGCGCGGGCGGGGCTGGTTGCGGGCGACGTCGTGCTGCGAGCCGGAAACGTGCCGGTCGTCGATGGAGTCGATCTCGAACGGGCGCTGCTGGGGGTCAAGCCGGGGCAGGAGGTGCCGCTCCAGGTGCGGCGCGGCGACGCGACGCGCGATCTCAAGCTCACGCTGGGGCGGCTCCCGAACCGCAATGGCGCGCCCTCGCCCGTCGAGACGGTCGTGGCCCGCGCGAACAACGACGCGCCGGCCGCCGCCGAGAGCGGCGCGTCGCAGAGGGCGTGGAACGTGCTGGGGGTCCGCCTGCGGGCGATCCCGCCGGCGCAGCGGTCGCTGGTGGGGCCGAAGTATCACGGAGGCATGCAGGTCGTCGAGGTGCGGGGAGACAGTTCGGCGGCGCAGAACGGCATCCGCACCGGCGACGTCCTGGTGGGTTTGCACCTCTGGGAAACGACCAGCGACAACGACCTGAGCTACGTGCTCGACCATCCCGAACTGGGAACTTTCGATCCACTCAAGTTCTACATCCTCCGCGGCAGCGAAACGCTGTACGGGCACCTGCGCGTCGCGGCCAAGCCCTAGGCGCGCGGGGGGCGTCATCCCCCGGCGGGTCACAGCGTCGATTTCGCCTGCTGCCTTCCGCCTTCTGCCATGAAATCCCACACCGAGCACCTTACTTTCAACGTCCCCGCGCGGATGGACTTCGTGAACATCACCCCCGAGGTCGAGCGGATCGTCCGCGCCAGCGGCGTGCAGGAAGGGCTGGTGCTCGTCAATGCGATGCACATCACCGCGAGCGTGTTCATCAACGACGACGAGCCGGGACTGCACGCGGATTACAAGCAGTGGCTCGAACAGCTCGCCCCCTTCGACGCCTCGCCCGAGCGCTACGCCCACAATCGCACCGGCGAGGACAACGCCGACGCGCACCTGAAGCGGCAGGTGATGGGCCGCGAAGTCGTCGTGGCGATCACGCGGGGCAAGCTCGACTTCGGCCCGTGGGAGCAGATCTTCTACGGCGAATTCGACGGCCGCCGGGCGAAGCGCGTGTTGGTGAAGGTGATCGGGGAACTTGCAGGAGTCCGCGGGAATCGCTAAGAAAGACACGTCGCACAGCGCTCGCTCGCGGCGGTGAGCGCGGCGCATCGGGGCGTATGGCTCAGTTGGTTAGAGCGCACGGTTCACATCCGTGAGGTCGCTGGTTCGAGTCCAGCTACGCCCACTCGACGGAGGGAGGCACTCCATCGGCGGGCGCACCCTGGATTACGGATCGCGTCGTCGGGACGTCGTCGGTCGTTCCGGGTTGTTCGCCTCGGGCTGCGAATCTATAATCGAAAGATTCGAGACAGCCCAGAGGTGGGAGCCTAGGAGCCGTGCCGGGACAACAGCGCATCCTTGTCTTCGGACAATCGGTCGATCCGGCCGACCCGGTGATCGAGCGGCTGCGGCAGGACCACGAAGTCGTTCTCCCCGAGAACCTCGAAGCGGGACTGCAGGAGATGCAGGCCGGCGAGGTCTCGGGGATTCTGCTGTGGGGCCGCGACGTCAGCACGCCGGGGATCCTGCTGGAGGCGGCCGGCATTCTCGAGCAGATGCCCGACGCGCTGGTGCTGCTCGACCCGGACCTGCGGATCGTGTGGGCCAGCGCCCGGCTTTGCGAACTGACCGCCGGGGGCGAACCGGATCGCCGCATCTGCTCGCCCGCCGGACTCAACTTCTACGACGCGTTCGGTACGCCGGAGATCATCGGTCCCGACTTCTGCCCGTTCCACACGGCGCTCGGCTCGGGCGAGGCGTCGAAGAGCACGCTCCGCGTCGGCGAGAAGTTCTACTATGAGGTGCACGCGAAGCCGGTCTTCGAGCACGATCCCGAAGTCCCGCAGTTCCTCGTGGTCATCGTGCGGGACGTTTCGTCCGAGGTGTTGCAGCGGCAGAAGCTGAACGCCATCTATCAGGCGGGGCTCGAGCTGGGGGATCTGTCTCCCGAAGAAGTGCTCGACATGACGGTCCAGCAGCGGATCGACCTGCTGAAATCGAAGATCCTGCACTACACCAAGGACCTGCTCGAATTCGAGACCGTCGAGATCCGGCTCGTGGACAAGAAGACGAAGCGCCTCGAGCCGCTGCTCGCCGTCGGCATGCAGCCCGCCGCCGAGCACCGCGAGCTGTGGGCCGAGCCGCAGAACAACGGCGTGACCGGCTTCGTCGCCGCGACCGGCAAGAGCTACCTCTGCGAAGACACCGAGAACGACCCGCTATACCTGCCCGGCGCGGTGGGCGCCCGCAGCTCGCTCACCGTGCCGCTCGTGCTGCACGATGAAATCCTCGGCACATTCAACGTGGAAAGCCCGCGGCCGGGAGCGTTCGACGAGCAGGACTTGCAGTTCCTCGAGCTGTTCAGCCGCGAAGTCGCGGTGGCGCTGAACACGCTCGAGCTGCTCGTCGCCGAGAAGATGACCACCGCCACGGAAAGCAGCGAGTTGATCCTCCGCGAGGTCGCCCGCCCGGTCGATGAGATTCTCAATGATGCGGCGTGGATCCTCGAGCGGTACATCGGGCACGAGCCGAACGTCAGCGAGCGCTTGCAGCGGGTCCTCAAGCACACGCGGAACATCCGGCAGCTGATCCACAAGGTGGGAGAGGAGATCGCGCCGAAGGTGCCGCACTCGCCGTTGCCGTCTCGCCCGGAACGCCCGAAGCTCCGCCACAAGCGGATCCTGGTCGTGGACAGCGACGAGGCGGTCCGCAGCGCGGCCCACGAGTTGCTCGGCCGCTACGGCTGCGAAGTCGAGACCGCCCACAACGGCGAAGAGGCGCTGCTCATGGTCCGCAGCTTCTCCTACGACGCCGTCATCGCCGACATCCGCCTGCCGGACATGACCGGCTACGACTGCTTCCGCCAGCTCCGCGAGATCCGCGAGGATCTGAGCGTGATCCTGATGACGGGCTTCGGCTACGATCCGACGCACTCGATCGTCAAGGCCCGCCAGGAAGGGCTGAAGGCGGTACTCTACAAGCCGTTCCGCCTCGATCAGCTCCTCACCGAGCTGGAGAAGGCCGTCGCCTCTCCCGACCTGGCCGAAAGCTCGAGGTAGCTGCCGTCAGCGGTCGAAGTCGTAGTCGTACTCGAATTCGCCATCGCGGCGGTCGAGCTTGTACTTGTGCTTCTCGACCCCGAACGGCGTGTAGACGCGGTACTCGTACCGCGCGCGGCGGCCCGTGTCGCGGTAGTAGTACGCGGCCGGCGCGTAGTAGCCCGCGGGGGCATAGTACGCCGCAGGCGCGTAGTAAGTTGGCACGACCGGCTGGTGCACCAGGACCGGCTCATAGTACGCCTGCGGCGCGACCGCGATCGGATCGTAATACACGACCGGCGGCGCGACGTACAGCGACGGCGGCGCGTAGACGTAACCCTGCGCCGCGGCCGGCTGGGCGGCGACGGTGAACGCTCCCACCACGACGGCTGCCGCCAACCACGTTCTCGCGTGTCTCATGCCTCATGCCTCCCGTCCAAGATCCTCTGTTCTCGAATTCGCGACACCGCGATATTCGCCAGCTTCGGCCCGTGTGCGGATTATACCGGCGGCGCGGGTGAATGACAGCGATCGGGGAGAGGGCGACCGGGGTCCGTGCCCATCCGTGCCATCCGTGGTGTAGGACTTCGATCGGTTCCTCGTCTGCCCGATCGACTTCCTCTCCGCGCCCTCGGCGCTCTCTGCGGTTCATGACGTCACCAAGCTCGTCCCGAATGATCCGAGCCCCGAAGGGCGCCGAGGGTGCCGAAGGCGGTGCCTGGCTTCCGGATTACAAGGAATCGGTTCCGACTCCGCCGGGCCGGGGAATCCGCGGTCGGAAATCTGCGCACGCTGCAAAGATTCGGAACGTCAGTAGCACGAAAGACACGAACGAAGAGAGGAGAGAGGACCGGAAGCGAGGCTTCGCGCTGTTCGTGGTCGAGAATCCGGGCTAGAATGCGGCCTCGCGCGGGGCGGACCGAACCGCGGGCGCCGGTTTCGTGTCCGGCCCCGCGTCGCGCGACGCGCCTGCACAATCGGAAACAGCATGGATCGGCGACGCATTCTGGTCACGGCGGCCTTGCCGTACGCCAACGGGCACATTCATCTCGGGCACCTGGTCGAGTACATTCAGACCGACATCTGGGTGCGGTTCCAGAAGCTGCGGGGGAACCGCTGCCTTTACATGTGTGCCGACGACACGCACGGCACCGCGATCATGATCCGCGCCCGCCAGGAAGGGCGCAGCGAAACGGACCTGATCGCCGAGATGCAGGCCGCCCATATCCGCGACTTCGCCGCGTTCGACGTCCAGTTCGACAACTACGGCAGCACCAACAGCGAAGAGAACCGCGCGCTGTGCGGCGAGTTCTGGAAGGCGATCCGCGCCGCGGGGTTGGTGAAGGAGAAGGACGTCGAGCAGTTATTCGACCCGGTGGCGGAGACGTTTCTGGCCGACCGCTTCGTCCGCGGGACGTGCCCGAAGTGCGGCGCGACCGATCAACCGGGAGACAACTGCTCGAAGTGCGGCCACCATTACAGCCCGACGGAGCTGATCGACCCGGTGAGCACGTTTTCGGGCGCGAAGCCCGAACTGCGCACGGCCACGCACCTCTTCATCGAGATCGAGCAGCGGCACGCGTTCCTCGAGGAATGGTCGCAGACCGGCGAGCACCTTCAGCCCGAGGTCGCGAACTACCTCAAGGGGCACTTCCTGCACGAGCCGCTGCGGGATTGGGACATCTCCCGCCCGGCTCCGTATTTTGGTTTCGAAATTCCCGATTCACCCGGCAACTACTGGTTCGTCTGGTTCGACGCGCCGATCGGCTACGTCGCTTCGACCTGGGAGTGGTGCAAGCGGCACGGCGAATCGCTCGACGACTGGTGGAAGAACCCCGCGACCGAAATCCACCACTTCATCGGCAAGGACATCACCTACTTCCATACGTTGTTCTGGCCGGGAATGCTCAAGACGGCCGGATACACGCTGCCGGCAAAGGTGCACATCCACGGGTTCCTCACGGTCGGCGGCGAGAAGATGTCGAAGTCGAAGGGGACTTTCGTGATGGCTTCGACGTACCTGAAGCACCTCGACCCGGCGTACCTGCGATACTATTACGCCTCGAAGCTCGGCCCGCGGCTGGACGATATCGACCTGAACCTCGACGAGTTCGTCGCCAAGGTGAACGCCGACCTCGTGGGGAAGGTGGTCAACCTCGCGAGCCGGACGGCGAAGTTCGTCGAAGGGGATTCGCTCGCCGAGCAATATCCCGACGATGGCGGCCTGTTCGCGCAAGCGGCCGAGGCGGGGGAGCGGATCGCGGAGTTCTACGAACGCTGCGACTACAACGCCGCGATGCGGGAGATCATGCAGCTTACCGACCGGGCGAACAAATACATCGAAGAACAGGAACCGTGGGCGCTGCGGAAGACTCCCGCGCGACAGAACGAATTGCGCGACGTCTGCACGGTGGCGCTCAACCTCTTCCGGCAGATCGCGATCTTTCTCGCCCCCGTGCTGCCGCGGCTCGCGCAGCAGATGGGAGAACTGTTGAACGCCCCGCTTCAGGCGGGAGACTGGGCGGAGTCGCAGACGCCGCTCGTCGGCACGCCGGTCGAGAAGTTCCAGCACATGCTCAAACGAATCGAAAAGGAACAAGTGCAAGCCATGATCGAAGACAGCCGCGACCAGGCGAGCGGCGGGCGTCAGCCGGCCGATGACTCCCCTCCCTCTCAGGGAGGGGGCAGGGGGAGCGTCCAAGGGTCCGGTGACGCGCCACCCTCCCCCGCCCCCTCTCTGACAGGGAGGGGAAACTACGACGATGGACCCGAGGCCCTCGCCCACGAGCCGCTCGCCGCGGAGTGCACCATCGACGACTTCGCCAAGGTCGACCTGCGGATAGCGCGGATCGTCGCGGCCGATCACGTCGAGGGGGCCGACAAGTTGCTGCGGCTGACACTCTCGCTCGGCGGCGACCTGCGCCGCAACGTGTTCGCCGGAATCAAAAGCGCCTACGCGCCGGAGGATCTGGTGGGCCGGCTGTGCATCTGCTGCGCAAACCTCGCCCCACGGAAGATGCGGTTCGGCACCAGCGAAGGCATGGTCCTCGCCGCGGGCGCCGGCGGCGAGGAAGTCTTCCTGCTCGCGCCGGATGACGGGGCGAAGCCGGGGATGCGGGTGCATTGAGCATCGTGCAGTCGATCGGCGGTAGGTGTCGCCGTGAGAAGGCATCGAGGCGTTCGCTTCCTGCTGTGCGCGTTCGTCCCAGCTCGCCGCGCCGCCGGCCCCATATAGCCGGCGGTCAACGACCGCCGGAGCCGCACCCATGCTCGTCCTCTCCCGCGAAATCGGCACGTCGATCGTCATCGAGGACGTGCGGGTCACGTTGGTTCGCGTGGGGCCGGAACACTGCGAAGTCGCCCTCGAAAAGCTCGCCGGCGGCA